>NZ_VMNC01000022.1:16013-46405 GCF_013277505.1 Streptococcus sp. k-378
CTCAGTACCTTGTGGGGCAAGAGTTTGATTCTCCTCGCCCCCTGATTCCATGGCTGGGCTTTCTGGCTCAGAATCTTTGGTCTCAGCAGCTACTTTAGATGGTGGCTGGGACTCAGTACCTTGTGGGGCAGACTCACCAACATCTTTTACCCCCTCAACTGAATTCTCCAGCTGTTTCTCCTCACCCTTTTGTTCCGCAAGAGATTGATCTTCTTCGCGTCCTGATTCCACGGCTGGGGTTGCTGGTTCAGAATCTTTGGTCTCAGCAGTTTCTTTAGATGGTTGATTAGACTCAGTACCTTGTGGGGCATGAGTTTGATTTTCCTCACCCCCTGATTCCACGGCTGGGCTTGCTGGTTCTGGTTGCTTCGGCTCGGCTTTGGGTTTGTCAGGTGTTTGTTTCTCTCCTGGTGTTGCTTCTGTACCCGGCGTTTCTTCTGCTCCTGGTCTTGATTGTCCTATTCCATCAGCTGGTTTTGTCTCTGTTTCATTCTCTACTATTGGAGTTTTTTCAGGTTGAACTGGTCTACTTTCCTCTAGATCTGGAGTTACAGGTTGTGTTGGTTTTGGTGCAACTTCTTCCTTAGTCCCAACTACAATCACCTTGTCCACCGGATCTTTTGTGATTATATTTTCTATAACTTTGCTAGATTTTTCCCCATTAACGATAGTGACTTCCGTATAGATGGTGCGTTCACCAACAACACCTTCTTGAACAACTTTAGTTTGCCCTTTAGCTAAGGTTGCATCTTCTTGTTCTATCGTTTGGAAAACAACCTCCTCTGTAGTGATTAGCAATTCTGGTTTCTCTACTGTGGCATTTAACACACCTTCCTCAGGACTTGTTTTATAATCACTATTATCTTCTGCTTTCGGTTGTTCTACTTTGGGATTTCCTGCAACTTCTTCCTTAGGCCCTATAGGCACAATTTCATCAGGAGCTTCAACAATTTTCTCAACTGCGTAGGATGGTTGAGGAGATTGCACAAGGTCTTCAGTCGAGCTAAAATGAGATGCAGTCTGTGGTACAATCTTCTTAGATTGAGGTTCTGAACTTTCCTCCTTTTGAGATAATGCTGGCGACTCTACCTTATCAACAGAAAGTTCCTTACTAGCACTATCTCTTACCAAATAATATCCCGTAAATTCGTATCCTTGGACTCTTTCAGGACTTGGTAGAAACTGACCTTCTACTCTCTTAACAAGGGCTGGTTGCAATTCTACCAAATTTTCTAAAGCAGAGATGGATGCTACCCAGCCACCAACAGCAAAGACTGTCACAAGGAAGTAAGACGCTCCCCTTTTTCTCTTGATTAAAGTGAAGGAAAGCAATAATAATCCTGCTCCCAAGATAAACATCCCATCATTAGAAAAAAGACCTGTTTCTGGTAATCTTGTAGCCAATTTTCGATAGATAAAGTAGTATTCTTTTCCCTCTTTTACCTCAATTTTATTTTCTTCAAACCATTGCAACTCAGATTTTAGCTTTTCAGGTAAATCCTGCTCATCCAAATAATGACTTGAAATTAGTGTTGAACTCGTTTCTGTAGCCTGTACAGGCTGAGCACCCATACCAGCAAAAAATAAACTCGTTCCTAGCAAGACCGAGCAAGCTCCTATTGCATATTTCCTCAAAGAAAAACGCTGCTTTCTCTCAAATTGAAATTCTTTCATCCCATCTCCCATCATTCATTATTACTGTATATTTAGTATATCAGAAATAATCTGTATTCACAAATCTTTCTAGTTATTCCCTTATCATTCCTAATTAAAGTAGACAATATACAATAATTTTTAGTTAAATGTATATCAATGTTTTTTGTTTTTCTTAACAAAAACAATACAAAAAGAGCCTGTTGCCAAGCTCTTTAGTCTATTATTTCTTCTCAGCGCGAAGAGCTGACAAGATTTGTGTACGGATATCATCCACACCATTTGGCGTATTTGGTAAAAAGATAGTTTGATTTCCTTTAGAGGCAAAGGTGTTCAAGGTATCCAAATACTGGTTGGTCAATAGGATGGACATGATTTGTTCTTCTGTCATGCCAACATTGGCTTCCTTGAGTTCGGTGATAGACTCTGCTAAGCCATCCACAATTGCCTTACGTTGTTGGGCAATCCCCACACCATGAAGGCGGTCTTTTTCTGCTTCGGCTTCAGCTGCAGTGACGATTTTAATTTTATCGGCTTCTGCCAATTCTTGCGCTGCGACCCGTTTGCGTTGCGCCGCATTGATTTCATTCATGGATTGCTTAACTTCTGCATCTGGCTCCACCTTAGTAATCAAGGTTTTCACGATAATGTAGCCGTAAGTGGTCATTTCTTCTGCTACTTGGTGTTGAACTTCAAGGGCAATCTCATCTTTTTTCTCAAACAATTCGTCCAAGGTTAATTTGGGAACAGAAGAGCGAAGAGCATCTTCGATATAAGATTTAATCTGAGATTCTGGACGCATGAGTTTATAGTAGGCATCTGTCACGCTCTGCTCATTGACACGGTACTGAGTCGCTACATTCATCATCACGAACACATTGTCCTTGGTCTTGGTCTCAACCACAATATCACTTTGCAGCAAGCGCAACTGAATGCGTGCTGCAATCGAGTCAATCCCAAAAGGCAAGCGAATATGAATACCGCTGTTGGAAACCTTTTGGTATTTCCCAAAGCGTTCAATAATCGCCACCGACTGCTGACGAACCACATAAACTGTACTCAGTGTGACTATCACCAATAGGAGCACACAAACAATCAGAAAAATCATGAAAAATATTGCCATAATGGAACCTCCACAAGTATTTTTCTAGTATTATATCACATTTAAAGAAGGCTGTGCCGTTTTTACTGCGATTTTTCCTGAAATGTCAATAATTAGAGGTGAAACTGCATTTCAAGTTAGTAATCTCTTTTTTTTCACTGCATTAACTTCTATAGAATCTTCATCCATAGTCAGAGAATGACTTGCCTTAACTTTTCTCTCGTGCTATACTATTTATGAAATTAATGAATAGGAGATATTTCATGAAATCAGCAAAAACTACTGTTACAATCCTTTCTGCACTTGCATCTGTCGTCTTATTATCTAGTTGTGCAACAAAGTCTACAGAAACACAGACAAGCAATAAGAGCTCATCTGATAATCAGATTACAATGACATATGACCAACTACGGTCAAGAGAAAATACTATGTCAACCCTTTGGTATCAAAAATCAGCTGAAACCAAAGCCTTGTATCTACAAGGTTATAATGTTGCCACAGATCGTCTAAAGGAATTACTGAAAACAGAATCAGACAAGCCTTATTCAATCATTTTGGACTTAGATGAAACAGTCTTAGATAATAGTCCTTATCAAGTTCAAAATATCAAAGACGGAACAGCATTCACACCTGAAAATTGGGATATTTGGGTTCAAAAAGCTGCAGCAAAAGCCGTCCCAGGAGCCAAGACGTTTCTTCAATTTGCCAATCAAAACGGCATCCAAATTTACTATATTTCTGACCGCTCAGTTAATCAAATAGATGCTACGATTAAAAATCTAGAAAACGAAGGAATCCCTGTACAAGGGCGTGATCACCTCATGCTCTTAGAAAGTGGTGTAAAATCCAAAGAAGGGCGTCGCCAAGCAGTTCAAGAGAAAACTAATCTAGTATTACTATTTGGTGATAACCTCGTAGACTTTGCAGATTTTTCGAAGATTTCTGAATCTGACCGTGATAAACAACTTGAAGAATTGCAAAAAGAATTCGGTGAAAAATTCATCATCTTCCCAAATCCAATGTACGGATCATGGGAAACAGCTGTCTACGCTGGCAATAAATTGGATGCTAAAGGTCAAGTGGAAGAACGCCAAAAGGCTTTGCAAGGTTTTAATAAATAAAACAAATAAGCTGATTCTATATAAACTAAGGTTAACTTACAATCTTCAAAAAGTGGATAGGAAGGAATTCTGATAATCAGAAAACTTTCCTATCCACTTTTTTAATTGATATAACATCAAGCTTTTATACATCTGATACTATACGTTTTTCTGATTTTAAAGACTTTGTCGCCTAGACCCTATATTTCAAGCATTAAGTGACCTTGATGATATAAATTTATTGTGGTATACTATTTTTGTCATCGGTTACCGATTACGTTCCTATGGGTTCGTGAGAGGAGGTGAAACTAATGAGCCTTATCCCAGAGCTCGCTCTTACTATTATAGCAGACGTCATAGCTGGAATCATCTTGTATTTCGTTTGCAAATGGCTAGATGGTAAGAAGTAGACCGACTGACTAGCCTATCAACACCCGTTAAATCGCTAAGATACGTCAAAAAAGCCCTTAACTATGGCACTAGTTAGGGGATTTGGTGTTCTAATGAACCTTATCCATTAACTACATTCTAGCATATAAGCCCAGATATTTCAAGAGTTTTATTTATTATTTAAAGTTCCTTAGTTCTGAAAGGTATTTGATTTTTCATCAATTCATTTAAAAATACTATACAAATTTCTTTACATTTTCCATAAGTGTGATATAATGAACTCAATAAGATAACTTGTGAAGGATAAACGCTGGGTCCCAGAATGGGGTAGACTGAAAGGTTGAGCATTCCTATGTGCCTGGGGTTATCTTTTTATTTTGATTTTTTAAGGCTCTCTACAAAGTTTAGAGGGTCTTTTTCTATTTCTGTAATGATAAAGTCAACAAATTGCTGTGAATAGGTATAGTGCTCAGACTTACCTATTTTATGGCAATATGCAAATTTCTCGTCAGTTTTTATTGAATAGAAATCAATGATTAAGGTTAGAACATATTGATTGAAACCAGATTTATAATTTAATTTGATATTCTTCTTGTTTAATCGATCATTTACAACTGAGATGATATTCCCGTATGAATATTTGTGAGTCTCTGATGGATCTTTTAAATCTTTTACTATTGCTACTTGAGAGGGAGATTGATTTGCAATTGAGACAACGAAGTCAGCTTCAGACTTTTTCTTTGTGATGTATAGGTTTTGTTTTACACCGATTGCAAATTTATCTGAATTATACTCAGAAACAAGAACATCTATAGCATTTGCTTGCTGAATAAACTTTTCTGCAATTTCCGCTGGGTATTTTAGTCTGATTTGTTCATTTGTCAGAGGCTCATAACTTGCTGATATAGTTAGGAAATTTTGTGCAATGGTCTCAGTGATGTCTCTACCATGAAATCTCTGAAGTTCATTGACATAGTTAAGTACACACGCTTGAAATAGTGGAGCGTACTTTAGTTCGTAATCCTCTGTAATATAATGTGTGCTGATATTTCTAAGCTCAATAATACGCTCCAGATTTAGTCGAATTCGTGTACTATCATCGGAATAAATTTTCTTGATAACATTTTCAAGGCTGAGAGTTCTATCTGGATTATCCTTAAAATAGATTGATAGATTTCTATTTAGCATTTCAGACTTCAACATCAACTCCCAAGCATTACATATGAAAAAACTGAATCCTTCAATACGATATTTGATTGTAGGCTTGTTGTAAATTTCCAGCCCCATAATAAAGGCCTCAACACTTTTATCAACAAGTCGTTGACTTAAATTTTTCATATTTTTCTTCCCTCCAATCTAACTATTAAGCAATCTTTTTAATAAAAACAGTTGCTTTTTATTTTTTTCTTATTCATTTGTCAAATTTGCCGTTTTTTACAGTTTAGTTTATAAAGTCGGATTTCCCTTCCTCCATAATTTTCTTTTATAAAACATCAAGCCCTTAACTGACATCTGATTACTAAACAGGTAACTTACGAAAAATACGCAGACATATCAGAATTACAAGAGAATTTCTAATATCACTATATCGCTTCTTTTATTAAAGACTAACTTTTTTGTTAAAATGTTTATACTCAACAAAAATCAAAGAGCAAATTAGAAAACTAGGATTATATATTCCTGTAGAATATACCAAAACACCCCTTAACTATCGCACTAGTTAAGGGATTTGGTGTTCTAATGAACCTTGCCTATCGATTTTATTCTAACATACAGGTCCAGATATTTCAAGAGTTTTATTTATTATTTAAAGTTCCTTAGTTCTGAAAGGTATTTGATTTTTCATCAATTCATTTAAAAATACTATACAAATTTCTTACATTTTCCATAAGTGTGATATAATGGACTCAATAAGATAACTTGTGAAGGATAAACGCTGGGTCCCAGAATGGGGTAGACTGAAAGGTTGAGCATTCCTATGTGCTGGGGGGTATCTTTTTATTTTGATTTTTTAAGGCTCTCTACAAAGTTTAGAGGGTCTTTTTCTATTCCTGTAGAATATACCAAAACACCCCTTAACTATGGCAGTAGTTAGGGGCTTTGGTGTTCTAATGAACCTTATCCGATAAAATTATTCTAACATACAGATCCAGATATTTCAAGAGTTTTATTTATTTTTTAAAGTTCTGGAAAGGTCTATAATGAAGTTAGCCATCTAGTATCAAAAAACCAACTAGCTCCTATGAACTAGTCGGTTTCTAATCAATGTGCCAACATTTCTTGGGCGATTTCTTGTCCAGATAGGTTATCTGGGTAGTAGGTTGGCCAGTTATCCATTTCTTCAAAGAGGGCTTCTTGGCTGGTGCCTCCAAAGAAGATATGGAAATGTTCTGCCTTAACTGGGGCGATATTGTGGTCACTAAACTGAACATACTTGAACTGTCCAGCGTCCGCATCTGTCGCTTCAAAGAGGAAGCGCACACCACGATTACCTTTCTTGTAAGTTAAGATTTTCTTTCCAACATACTTATAAGTATATTTCTTACTTTGTCCACCTTGAACAAATTCCATAGTGTTATCAGTAATATTAATCTTAGTCACATCTGTCTGATAGCCTTTTGTATAGTAGGCCTTGTACTCAGCCTGAGTCATCTTACCAGTCAACTTAGCCTTGTAGTCAAAGACTTGATCAAAAGTTCCATCTTCAAGGAAAGGATAAACTGATTGCCAGTTACCTGCATAGTCACTCAAGGTGCGGTCCTTGACGTCTGCATCCTCAAAGTAACCATTTTGAACTGTCTTGGTATCCTCTGCCTTTTCAGGCTCGATTGCTGGACCTTCTTGGTCCGTTGTTTGTTTCAAAGCCTTGAGGTTTTTCTCCATGATAGAGATGTAATTTTCTCCCGCCTTGGTGTCCTCTTCTGTCAGACTTTCTAAAGGATTAAGGACATCTGTTTTGACACCTGCCTCTTTTGAAAGTGTGTTAGCAAGGGCTTGTGAGGCATTTTCTTCAAAGTAGATATAGGCGATTTTATTTTTCTTGACGTACTCTGTCAATTCTGCCAGACGTGCAGCTGATGGCTCTGCATCTGGTGAGAGACCTGAGATTGATACTTGCTTGAGACCGTAGTCCAAGGCAAGGTAGTTAAAAGCTGCGTGCTGAGTCACAAAGCTCTTTTGTTTGGCTTGAGACAAGCCTTCTGCATAAGCCTTATCCAATGTTTGCAATTTTTCGATATAGGCAGATGCGTTCTTTTCAAAGGTCTCTTTTTTATCAGGATAATCTGCCGATAAGCTGTCACGGATGTGCTCTACTAGTTTAATGGCACGAACTGGTGATAACCAAACATGGGGGTCAAACTCATGGTGATGGCCTTCTTCTCCATGGTCATGGTCTCCCTCTTCTTCCTCACCACCTGGCAAGAGCAACATATCGCCTGTCGCCTTGATGGTTTTCACTTTTTTCTTATCCAAAGTATCTAGCAATTTAGGAACCCAAGTTTCCATGTTTTCATTTTCATAAACGAAGGTATCTGCATCTTGGATTTTGGCAACTGCCTTGGCAGACGGTTCGTATTCATGGGGTTCTGTACCAGCACCGATGAGGAGTTCTACATTAGCAGTATCTCCTGCGACTTGCTTGGTAAATTCATAGACAGGGTAAAAGGTTGTCACGATATTGAGTTTGCCATCTGCCTGTTTTTGATTGGAACAAGCCACTAAAAACAAGGCACATAAACTGGCTAGCAATAAGCTAATTTTTTTCATCTTAGTCTCCTATTTGATAAAACGTCTTACTAAACTAATTAGTAAGAAAACAGTTACAAAAATAATGGTAATACTTGCACTTGCAGGTGTTTCTGCATAGTAGGAAATGTAAAGTCCTGCTACCATTCCCAAAAATCCAATAGCACTGGCTAACAGCATAACCGATTTAAAGTTTTTCCCCAGACGCAGGGCAATACTAGCTGGCAAGACCATGATAGTCGATACCAGAAGAGCTCCCGCAGCAGGAATCATAAGGGCAATGGCCACCCCTGTCACCATGTTAAAAAGAATGGACATGGTACGAACTGGCAAGCCATCCACAAAGGCCGTATCCTCATCAAAGGTCAGGATATACATCGGACGAAGGAAGAGGAAGGTCAAAATCAAGACAACCGCCGCAATGACAAAGAGGGAAATGACCTGCTCTTCACTGATAGTCACGATCGAACCAAAAAGGTACTGGTCCAAACTCATAGAACTGGAGCTTTTACCCTTGCTCATGACAATCAGAGAAACAGCCAGACCTGTTGACATGAGGATAGCTGTCCCGATTTCCATAAAGCTCTTGTAAACCGTACGGAGATACTCCAGAAAGACCGCCGCAATCAAGACAATGGCAATCGTAGAAACAGTCGGAGAAATCCCCAGAACCAGACCAAAAGCTACACCCGACAGCGAGACGTGGCTAAGAGTATCACTCATCAAACTCTGACGACGCAAGATAAGGAAGGTTCCAAGAACTGGCGAGAAAAGACTCATAGCAATAACCGCCAGAAAGGCGCGTTGCATAAAGTCATAAGATAATAAACTAAGCATGGCCCACCTCCTGGTCATTCTCATGAACGTTGAAACAACGCCATGGTGAGTCTTGGTTACGGACTAGATGGATATTGCGGTCCGCATAGTCCTTAACTTCTTCAGGGTCATGGGTAATCATCAAAACAGCCTTGCCATGATGATGGGCGCTGTGGTGCATGAGTTCGTAAAATTCATTTTTACTTCCTGCATCCATCCCCGTTGTCGGCTCATCTAGGATAAACACATCTGGATCCGAAGCAAACATGCGCGCAATCACCGCTCGCTGCTTTTGTCCCCCAGATAGAGAACCCAAGCGTTTGTCTCGATGTTCCCACATGCCAACTGAGTCCAGACTAGCCTTGATATGCTCCTCATCATGAGCATTCAAGCGACGGAACCAGCCTTTTCTCGGATAGCGACCCGACTTGACAAATTCATAAACCGTACTTGGAAAACCAGCATTAAAACTGGCAATCTGCTGGGGAAGATAGGCTATTCTCAATTTATTTCCCTGAGTATTTGTCTTTGAAATGGTCACCTTTCCAATGCGTGGCTGAAGAATTCCAAGACTGGCTTTGATCAGTGTCGTCTTAGCCGCCCCATTCTCCCCCGTCAAGGTAACAAATTCCCCACTATCAACACTATAATTGATATGTTCAAGAACGGGCTCCTTATCATAATAGAAGGATAAATCCTCTACCGTAATATATCTCATTATTTGATTTCTCCTACTAAAGCAGTCAAAAACCGCTGGATCACTTTTTGTTCATTTGGAGTAAACTGAGTCGCCACTTGTTCATAGGTTAAAAGTGTATGCTCATGGTGATGATGATGCTCCTCAGCGATTGGACGAGCCAAGTCAGTCAACTGATAAAAAACCACACGCGCATCCTTAGGATCTTTAGATGTTTCCAACATCCCTTCCTTGACCAAAGACTTAATGGCCTTGGTAACTGCCGCCTGACTGACATTGAGGCGACGTGCCAATTCTGAATTTGTTAAAGATTCCTCTGACAAAAGCATGAGAATGTGCTCCTGGGTATTGGTCAGGGCCACCTCACTAGTGCAATGACCTATTAGGATTTCATGTTGGTTTTCCGCCTGTAAAATCACCTCATTCAAAAAGCCATCGATATCCTTCGCTAGCTGTCTCATATCTGACTCCTTTCCTTTTGAACTTCTCTTTTTTAAGAGAAAAATACTATTCTGTTGAATTTTGTTTACCAGTTAATTATATCACAAGCAAAAAAAGAGTCAAGAAAAAACGTGAAAATAGGCTTCATTCTTGAACTCTTCTGTCATTCATCTACTGAAATTCCTTGACATCTCCATCATAAGTCGCCCAATCTTTGCTGAAAAAGCGCTCATTCAGATGGTAAGCCGGAGCTGGTGTGGGATTGGATAGGAAAGGATCAACTGCCTTGTCAAAAGCCAACCAACCCAACCAACCAAGGTGGATGGTATCCTTCATAAAGAAAGGATCCCCGCCATCCTTAGAAAAATCTGCTATATTGGTAAAACCTTGACTCTCTAACTGGTAGCGAATCTTCTGCACCGTTTGTTGGTACATATCCTCTCGTAGACCAGCATAATCCATCCATTTTTTATTAACAGGTGGAATGATAAAAATCGGGTTTACCTTGGATTTAGAAAACTGGGTTAAAACTAACTGCAGGTCATTATACTCTGGCGACTTGAGATAGGTGAAGTTTTTCTGAGAATCCTTTAATTTCTTCAAATCCTTCTTAATCTGCTTATTATAGAAATCATTCTCCATTCCCAGATCATTATTGGAAGTATTCTTTTCTGCATCTGATTTGACAACATCTTCTATTGCTTGATAAGAAAACTGGTCTGGCAAGGTCTTTAAATACTTAACTACATGCTTACCATAATTAACATAGCCTCTAACTGAAAACTGTCCAAAAAAGGAAGCCTGGCGTTCATTAAACCGAGCCAATAATTCAATCGTCTCATTGTCTGCCGTCGACAATTCTTCTTTGCTTGCCAACTTCTGAACCAAATCCTTCATAGCTACGTTGGGAAACTGCTGTAGTAAGCGAGTCGCCGCATATTGGCTAGCCTGATCTCCAGATTGATGTTCCAGAAAACTGGTCAACTGGTCTCCATTAAAATACTGCTGGAAGGCTGCTGGCTCATAGCCATTTTTACTGAACCACTGAGGTGAGATAACATACACAACTTGTTTATTCTCCAGTTGTGGCAACATCTGTTGCATTCCAAAATACTGGTTAAGCGATGCAGCTCCCCTCTGTCCTAAAAGATAAGGACGGTAGGAGCGATTGTATTTCTCAGCTAATACCGCAGGATGAGCACCGTCAAAACGAAGCCATTCACTAGAGCCAAAGAAGGGAACAAAACGCATATTTGGATCAGATAGTGCTCTGACTTTTTGACTTCGCTCCTTAAAACTATCGATAGTAGTAGCCACCGCTGAACGCTTTTCAGCTCCTAGATTATGATGCATCTCAGTAGGATAAAAGAAAATGAGCAGAAAAACCAACAAACCAGCTATCAAGACCGGTCCGAAGATCATCCATAAGCGTTTAAGCATTTTGTAGCTCCACAATACCAGCTATGATTTTATTAGCTGTATTCCAGTCGTCGCGACCAAACTCTGTTACAGGGACACGAATGTCAAAACGGTTCTCAATCTCCACAATCAATTCAACCGTTCCCATACTATCCAAGACACCTGCATCAAAAAGATCTTCATCCATCATGTCAGAAACATCTTCCATAAACAACTCATCAATAATTTCGATAACTTCTGATTTGATATCCATATTTTATTTCCTTTTATTTTTTAAACCATAAATCATTCAAGAATCCAGAAAAGATTAAGAATGACAGCATGACGACATGGAAGGTGACAACCATGCCAAGCAACTGAATCCAGCGATTCTCAGGTAGAGCAGGCTTCCCTGCTTTTTTCCGTTCCTTATTGAGCGTTTTTTTCTTGCGAATCCAAGCGTCATTGATAACCAGTCCAATCCCATGAAAGAGTCCATAGGCGATGTAGTACCAGGTCACACCGTGCCAAAATCCCATAATCAGCATATTGACAACGTAGGCTACACTTGAGGTTACATTGCGATTTTTAAAGACCTTCTTTCTGGTCAATACCATGACCATTCTCATAAAGACAAAGTCACGGAACCAGAAAGACAGACTCATATGCCAGCGATTCCAAAACTCCTTCAAATCCCTTGATAAAAAGGGCTTGTTAAAGTTGATAGGGCTACGGATTCCCATTAAATTTGAGATGGCTAAGGCAAACATAGAATAACCTGCAAAGTCAAAGAAAAGTTCCAGACCAAAGGTATACATAACTGCCAAGGCATAGAGGTTAAAGAAGCCACCTGACTGCAAGGCTAGATTCTTCAAAGGAGGCAACAAGGTCTCTCCTAAAACATGAGCTAGGATAAACTTATACAAAAATCCCCACATGATATAGCGAACAGATTCATCCAGCATATCCATCAACTCATCCCGCTCAGGAATGGTCTGATAATTTTCATTAAACCGCTTAAAGCGATCGATTGGGCCACTTGAAAAAGTCGGCATGAAGAGAAGGAAACGGAGGAATTCCCAGAGGGTAAAATCCTTAATCACTCCATCTCTCAGCTCGATGATAATCCCAACCGAACGAAACGTCAAATAAGAAATTCCCAAAAATCCAAGCAAAGACTGCGTTCCATTGATAGCTGGCTGCACCTTGACAAAGATAATCGGAAGAAGGGACAGAAAGCTAACTAGGTAGAAGACCCACTGGCCATCCTTACTTTTTCGATAATGCTTGTAGAAGAGTACGAGCAATATTTCCCAGCACAGATAAATACCCAAGGCAGCTAGTTGATTGGTCTTCCCACCTACCAACATGGTGACGATAAAGAAGAGGCTAACCAGCACTTCATACCAGGCAAAGCGTTTCTTGAAAAAGAGGCCGATAAAGATGGGCAAGGTTGCAGCAATCACATAGACAAAATACTGAGGATTGCCGTATGGCTCTAAATGAGGAAGCTGTTGAAAGAACTCCATCATCTCTTATTCACCTCGTTAATCAATCCTTTAATGTCAATCTTTCCATTTGGAGTCAGTGGCAAACTGTCTTGATAAAGGAATTTAGACGGCATCATGTAGGACATCATGATATCTGTTAAATCTTCCTTGATAGCCTTGGTAATATCGATATCACGTTCAAACTGTTCACGAACACCGTCTTTTAAGATGACATAGGCCAACAGATTTTGTACCTTGTGGTCCTTATTATAGCGCGGTACTGCGACAGCAGACTTGATATAGCGAGACTTATTAAGATTTTGAGAGACATCTTCTAACTCAATGCGGTAACCGTTGAACTTAATCTGGAAGTCCATGCGTCCGCCGTAGAGAAGCAAGCCTTCATCTGTCATAGTTCCCACATCGCCTGTGTGATAGGCTGGCAGACCTTCAAATTCAAAGAAGGCTTCCGCTGTTTTTTCAGGATTGTTCATATATCCTTTTGAAACAGCTGGTCCTGACACAATGATTTCTCCCTGTTGACCATTTGGCAATTTATTGCCGTCCTCGTCAATGATAAAGGTTGGAGAATCAGCCTTGGTATAGCCGATTGGTAGGCGTTTGAGAGTCGCTAGCATCTCGTCTGTCACAGCAACTGCTGATAGGGCTACTGTCGCTTCTGTTGGGCCGTAGGCATTGATAATACGGGCATTCGGGAAACGCTCACGTAGTTTTTGAGCTGTTTTGACCGTCAATTCTTCGCCATCAAAGTAGAAATGCGTGATTCCAGGCATTTTCTGACTATTGAAGTCTTCTGACAACATGGCCATATCTGCAAAAGAAGGGGTTGATGTCCAGATAGCAATCGGCAATGAAAAGATAGTCGCAAAGAGTTGCTTAAAGTCCTGAGTAATAGCTGAAGGAAGAGCGAAAAGCGTACCACCCAGTGCCAAGGTCGGCGCCCAGTACATGACAGACAGGTCAAAAGAATAAGGTGGCTGAGCCAGCATTTGCGGACGACTTGGCGTCGCAAATTCCTTATCCGTAATCATCCAGTTGGTAAAGCTGAGGAGGTTATCATGGGAAATCTGCACTCCCTTAGGCTTACCAGTCGTACCAGAAGTAAAGATAATGTAGTAGTTATCATCGCCCTTGACTGGATGCGTGATCTCATAGCTAGTCCCTTGAGCAAAGGCTTCTTGAACCTGAGCTAGATTCATCATCGGTGTAGAAACCTGCTCCAATGGAAAGTCTGAAATGGCAATAATCAAGCTTGGCTCCGCTACTTCTAAAATAGCTGAAACTCGCTCCAAGGCCGAATGGCTGTCAATAGGAATATAGGCATGACCTGACTTAGTCAGCGCTACAAAGGTTGCCAACATTTCATATTCTTGGCCACCAAAAACAACCACAGGAGACTTCTCAGGCAAGCCTAGTTGGTCAATGGCTGCAGCCAAACTATCCGAATCAGCCTTTAAATCGCCATAAGTATGTTCCTGCCCCAAAACATTGTAAACAGGATAGTTAGGCTGTGTCTGAGCAAAATGCTCAATGGTTTCAATCATATCTGCTATTGGTTTATTTGACACAATAGGGATTCTCCTTCAAGTTAAAATTCATTATAGATAAAGCTTCCTTGACCCTGACCAAGATAGCTAAAGAAGTAAAGCAGCCCTAGAAAGATAAGAAAATACAAGGCTGTCCGACCAAGAAAGAGGTACAATTCTTTTCTCTGTTTCATCAAGAAAAACCATTCATTTCTGTAATTTTTCGCTAAAATAAGAGTGATTCTTACTAGCTTATTTTTCTACCATTGTACCACTTTATATAGTATCTTTTCAATTGTTTACCGTATGTTTCCAATAGATTTCAGCTTATTTTAAGGATTATGCGGTTTTTCTATGTCTATTTCAAAAGAAAAAAGCCTGAGATTTCCATCTCAAGCTCTATCAAAATAATTGTTTTCTAATACTCAATGAAAATCAAAGAGCAAACTAGGAAGCTAGCCGCAAGCTGTACTTGAGTACGGTAAGGCGACGCTGACGTGGTTTGAAGAGATTTTCGAAGAGTATAAACTAGAAAAGTGAGAATACAAGCACTGCCAAGGCTGCACCGATAATAGGTCCCACAACAGGAATCCAAGCGTAAGACCAATCTCCGTCTCCCTTGTTTGAAATTGGCAAGATGCTATGCATGATACGAGGTCCAAGGTCACGTGCAGGGTTCAAGGCATAACCTGTTGTCCCACCTAGTGATAGACCGATACCAACAATCAAAGTTCCCACTGCGAAGGTTCCGATTCCTGCTTGAAGGTCATAAAGACCCAAAGCAAAGATTGTCAAGACCAAAACAAAGGTTCCTAGGATTTCACTGATCAAGTTAGAAACTGTATCCTTGATGGCTGGCCCAGTACTGAAGGTTGCCAGGATATTTCCTGCATTTTCTTCTGCCTCATAATGCGGTTTGAATTGCAACCAAACCAAAATCTGACCGAGCATAGCCCCTGCAAACTGAGCTAGGATGTATGGGAAAACGGAAGCCCAAGGCAGGCCACCTTTCAAGGCCACACCTATAGTCACAGCTGGGTTTAAATGAGCTGGACTAAGTTTTCCAGATACAAATACTGCAACCGCAACTGCAATCCCCCAACCCATAGTAATCACAATCCAACCTGAGCTGTTGCTCTTGGTTTTCGGAAGAACCACACCTGCAACAACACCATTTCCTAGAAGAATCAGGATTAAAGTTCCCAAAAATTCTCCAAATAATTCATTCATCATCTTTCTGTCTCCATCAAAAAGAAGGGGCGGGCGACAAGGATTGCTACCCTCCACCTCTTTTATTTTTTCTTAATTTTTTAATTCTGCTAAATCATTATTAGCAAGAGCTGCTTTTACATCAGCACGGTAAGTTGCTTTTTCTTCTTCTGTCCAGTCATAGAATCGTCCCATTTCATCCAAAACTGGCTCAACGATGCTGTCCAAACTATCACGCATAAAGAGCATATGGTTGGTACGACGAAGAAGGAAGTCAACCGGGCTAAGAGTCAACTCGTTGCGCATTGCATAGTGAAGGGACAAAGTATCTGCCAAACTGAGTCCTGGCGCTTGTTCCAAGCTGTGAGCAAGGGCAAAGACTTTCGGTGCATTTGAACCGTAAAGATTTGCTAGGTAATGGGCTTCCTTGCTATCCAAGCCACGTGAAACTCCAAGTTGCGCAAAGGCTTCGATTTCTGAGTCCACATTTGCTGGATTCAATTCTCCACCTGAAACAGGGTAGGTCTTAGAGTTGATGAGTTTAAAGCTACGGTCAAATTCTGCTTTGAGGATATCAACCACGCGCTCCATAGCTCCTTCAGCCATCTTACGGTAGTCTGTGATTTTACCACCAGCAAGAGTCAAGAGACCATTATCATCACGGTCCAATCTAGACCCACGAGAAACTGCAGATGGATCCAAATGTTTCTCAGATGTGCTACTTTCAAGCTTGCTGACAGCAGACTCAACATCTTCACGTGTTTTTTCTTTGGAGAGATAAGATTCAACAGTCGCAATCAAGTTGTCAAAGCTTTCATCACTGATGGTACCGTTATTTCCACCATTATAGTCAGAGGCACTGTTCCCTGCAATCAATGGACGAAGACCTGCCCAGCTACTTTCAATGTCAGCAACTGTAATATTCGCTTCTGGGAAGCGGTTGTTGACAATACCAAGTAGGTAATCTACATCTTCTTGAGTTACTTTTGGATGCTCCAAATCACCTGTATAGTCTGTATCAGTTGTACCAAAGTAGGTCTTGTTTTCACGTGGGAGAACAAAGACCATACGACCGTCACCCAAACCTGTGTCAAAGTAAACTGGCTGTGAAACCTTGATTTTGCTTGAATCCACTACCAAGTGAACTCCCTTAGTTGGGCGCATTTGTGAGAATTGCGTTCCCTTATTAGACAAATTACGTACTTTATCACTCCAAGGACCTGTTGTATTAATAACCAGACGGGCCTTGATTTCAAATACTTGGTCTGTCAAGAGATCACGAGCTACAACACCTGTAATCTTGCCACTTTCGTCAAAGAGGAAGCCTTCTGCCTTCACGTGGTTGGCAATGAGGGCACCGTCTTGGTTGGCACGTTTGATGTTTTCAATCACGAGACGCGCATCGTTGTTACGGAAGTCAAGATACACTCCACCTCCTACCAAGCCTTCTTTCTTCAAGTTTGGCTGGCGTTCCAAGACTTGATTCTTACTCAAAACCTTGTTAGCAGCTGGTGTATTGTTGACACCTGCCAAGAGGTCGTACAAGTCCATGGCTACTTTAAGACGGAAGAGGCTAAAGGTCGCTCCATCTTCATCGTAAACTGGTAAGAGCATTGGGTCTGGTTTTGGAATGTGTGGAGCAATTTGTTGTACTACTGCACGTTCTGAAACCGTATCTGATACTACTTCTACGTCGAATTGTTTGAGGTAGCGAAGACCGCCGTGAACCAATTTTGTTGAACGGCTGGATGTTCCTTCTGCGAAGTCCTGCATTTCAATCAAACCGGTCTCAAGACCGCTAGCTGCCGCCTGCAAGGCTACACCAGCCCCTGTGATTCCTCCACCGATAATCAAGAGATCCAGGGTGCGTTCCTGCATTTTTTTAATTGACCATTCACGTGTTTTCTTTGAAAATTCCATATTTACACACCTTCTAAATAAATCGCTTTATTCTGCCAGTATTAGTCGTCTACTTCCGCAAAGACTTGCGTTGCTTTCACAGCCTTCTTCCAGCCCTTGTAGAGTTGTTCCTTGCGCGATTCGTTCATCGATGGTTCAAAGAGTTCTCCTGTCTCGTTCAAAAGTTTCAACTCATCCAAGTTTTTCCAGTAACCTACTGACAAACCTGCTAGGAAGGCTGCTCCTAGAGCTGTTGTTTCCAAGTTTTTAGCGCGTGCAATGTCAATGCCTAAAATATCAGCTTGGAACTGCATGAGGAAGTTATTCATGGCTGCACCTCCATCCACTTTCAATACTTGAATAGCTGTTTGAGCATCCACCTGCATTGTGTCAATAATATCACGTACTTGATAAGCAATTGATTGAAGAGTTGCCTTGATAAAGTCTTCTTTGCTTGTTCCACGAGTCAAACCAAAGACAGAACCGCGAGCATTTTGGTTCCAGTATGGTGCTCCTAGTCCTGTAAAGGCTGGAACGACATAAACTTCATCATCATTGTGAGAATCACGAGCATATTTTTCAGATTCTGGTGAATTTTCAACCATGCGAAGACCATCACGAAGCCACTGAATAGCACTTCCTGCGATGAAGATAGAACCTTCCAAGGCATAATAAACCTTACCGTTGATTCCGTAACCAATGGTTGTCAAGAGGTTGTTTTCAGACAACTGCATTTCTTCACCAGTATTCATGATGATGAAAGATCCTGTTCCATAAGTATTCTTGACCATACCAGGTTCAAAGGCCAACTGTCCAAAGAGGGCTGCTTGTTGGTCCCCAGCCATACCTGAAATTGGGACTTGTCCGCCGTAGAAATGGAATGGCGCTGTCTGACCGTAGATTTCAGAGTTAGAACGAACTTCTGGCAGCATAGCCTTAGGAATGTTGAGAATTTCCAAAATCTCATCATCCCATTTGAGTTCTTTAATGTTATAAAGCATGGTACGAGCTGCATTTGAGTAATCCGTCACGTGAGCCGCACCGTCAGTCAATTTCCAAACCAACCAAGTATCGATAGTACCAAAGAGCAATTCCCCTTTTTCTGCTCGCTCTTGAGCGCCCTCTACATGATCCAAAATCCAACGAACCTTGGTAGCAGAGAAATAAGCATCAATAATCAAACCAGTCTTTTCATGGAATTTTTCCACATAACCTTGGCTTTTCAGCTGTTCAGCCAGAGGAGCTGTCTGACGTGATTGCCAAACGATAGCATTGTAGATAGGAAGTCCTGTTTTCTTATCCCAAACGACCGTTGTTTCACGTTGGTTGGTAATCCCGATTGCCTCAATCTGACTTGGTTTCACACCACTTTCGATGAAAGCTCCAGCAATAACAGACTGGACGGAATTCCAAATTTCATTGGCATTGTGCTCTACCCAACCTGCCTGAGGGAAAATCTGGGTAAACTCTTTTTGACTCGAGCTAACCTTTTCCCCTTTTTTGTTGAAAATGATGGCACGAGAACTTGTAGTTCCCTGGTCAATGGCCATGATGTATTTTTCTTGTGACATGTGCTGTCCTCCTGATAAAGATCTTGAGGTGTTCCCTCTTTACACTTACTAGTATACAAAATAAAGCGCTTTCCTGTTCATCAACTTTTTTTAATTTTTTAAAAAATGTGAGGAGATTGTGTGAATTTCACAAAAAAGGCCTCAAAAGTTAGATTTAATAACCTATTTTAATGAAGAAGTAGCTAATAAGAGTATTTTTGCTAAGATTTACGATATGAAAAGTTTACATAATGCAATTATTTAATACCCATTCATAGTGTGATATAATATTGTTAATAACTAAAAACACCTCAAAATATAAAAAAGGGGAGAATTTTATGGCTAAAAAGAATCAATCTAATCGTCTAACTAACCAACATAAAGATTCAAGAGGAGTAGTAGGTATATTCGGAGAAGATGCAAAATCTCATGATATTGCCGTAGGCACTATCTCTCATCTAGTAAAATCGAAACTAGAGGAATTATATCCGATGTTAGAGTTTAGATTTAGAAAATCAGTTAGTAAAAAGGAGATTAATCATTATCTTAGTAAGCTGGATAAAGATTTAGGAAAAACTTTATTTACACAGAATGCAAGTATTATTCCTGACGGCGGTATCATTGAGGTAAAAGATGATTCAGGCAGTTGGCGTGTAGTTCTAGTAACAGAAGCTAAACATCAAGGAAAAGATATTGAAAATATTAAATCAGGTAAACTAGTAGGAAAAAACAACGACCAAGATTTAATGGCTGCCGGAAATGCTATTGAACGCTCACATAAAAATATTGCTGAAATAGCAAATTTTATGCTATCCGAGGAACACTTCCCTTATATTATTTTTCTAGAAGGTTCTAATTTTTTAACGCAAACTATCTCTGTAATACGGCCAGACGGACGGTCTGTTATACTTGAACATGACTCAGGAATACTAAACCGCTTAGACAGACTAACTGCTGCCAATTACGGCATGCCAATCAATACTAATTTGTGCAAAAATAAATTTATAAAAAATAAAGACAAATCAATAATGCTTCAAGCAACCTCTATCTATACAACTGGTGATGGAAGTCACTGGAATCCTCAGGAAATGTTTAATATAATGTTAGATGTTGCTAAGACGTCTCTTAAAGTTTTGGGAAGCGATATTTTTAACCAATTAACAAGGAGTATGGAATAAGATAATGAGAAAAAACGAAAATGATTTTTTAAGAAAGGCAAAAAAAAATAAAAATGATGAGTTCTATACTCAACTACAAGATATAGATAGGGAGTTACATCATTACAAGGTACATTTCAAAAACAAAATTATATTTTGCAATTGTGATGACCCCAGAACTAGCAATTTTTATAGATATTTTGCTCAAAATTTTAATGAACTTGGTTTGAAAAAGCTGATTGCATCCTGTTATATCGAACAACAATTTGATTTATTTAGCTTAAATTCAGAAATTTCAAATGGCTTTTACTATGAATACACTGGGAAAAAAGAAGAGGTCATTATTCCCAGTCTAAATGACGTGACATTTTTTAAAGGTGACGGTGATTTCCGCAGTGAGGAAAGTATGAAACTATTAAAAGAAGCAGATATAGTGGTAACAAATCCACCATTTTCACTTTTCAGAGACTTCCTTGCACAAGTTGTTCAATATGATAAACAATTTTTAATCATTGGCAATATTAATGCTATTACTTACAAAGAAACTTTTAAACTCATAGAAAACAATAAAGTTTGGATGGGGATAAATATGGGACGTGGTATTTCTGGATTTATCGTTCCAGACCACTATGAACTCTATGGGACAGAAACCACTATAAATGAACGTGGTGAAAGAATTGTTTCCCCTAATAACTGTTTATGGCTAACAAATTTAGATAATTTCAAAAGGCACGAGGACATTATTCTTACCAAAAAGTATAAAAATAATGAAGACCAATATTTAACCTACGATAATTACAACGGTATCAATATCAATAAAACAGTAGATATTCCTTATGATTATCGAGGAGTTATGGGAGTTCCAATAACTTTTCTTCATAAGTTTAATCCAAATCAATTTGAAATTGTTGGATTCCGAAAAGGAGATGACGGAAAAGATTTATCAATAAATGGTAAGAGCACTTATTTTAGGATATTAATTAAAAATAAGAAGTTTCAAACGACTAAATAGGCTGGTAGTATGATGAGTTTTACGAGCAAACAAATATCTAATTTTTTGGATGATAAAATTTTATTTCGATTTACAATTAACAGTAACAATACTATAAACTTCAACGAACGTGAAGCGATGTTTACTTTTGATCAAATTGAAAAAGTAATAAAAACTAATTTTGACTATTGGAAGATTGTTTCAGAAAAAGCACCATCTAATTATTATTCAAATTGGCAAATCATGAATAATAAGATAAATGGCATAAGGAAATTTCTTTCTGAGATTGACGACTTAAATACGGATACTATAAATAACTATCTTTATTATAACTTGTCAAGTAGTCGTGAAACTACTGAGCAAGGGAAGCTTGTTTACATACTATCAATTGATTCACCTATTGATAAAGATTTAGAAATTCGAAAAATAAAGAGTTTTGTTTCATTCTATATAGAGCAAACAACAGACAATCTTACAGAAGCGATAAGAAGTTACATCTATCTCTCTAAGAATATAAGTTCTATAGGCAATTATTTTTCAAGCTCTTATCCATACCAATTCTATCCGGCTCTGTATTTACTTAGAAAACAGTTCTCTAATATTAGGGAAAATATATTCGACTTTGAAAAAAATATTATATATCCATTAACCAGTAAGTTACAAGAAATTTCTGATAATTCTAATGAACAATATAAAGAAATTACCTCTTTTATCGAAAACAGATACAATGATATTCAACAACAATTTGATGATAAGGCCATAGAATTAAAAGAGTTTCAAAGCTCAATAAATCGTTGGCAAAAGGAAAAGAAAGATAAACTTGAACATTTAGAGGAGACTTATAAGAATAAACTATCATTGGAGGCACCCGAACAACTCTGGAATAAACGTGCTACAGAATATATAAAGCAGGCTAGAAATTGGACTATCATCCTTATTGTAACTGTACTAGCTTTAATTTTTACTTCGACAAAATTAATTACAGTTATACATAATTATTCTTTAGATATCATCAAAGAAATTCCTTTTCTTTCAGAATCATTCGTATTTATTTCTGTTATTTCTTTCTTTATCTATATAATTAGAATACTGGTAAAAATCGTAATGTCAAATCATCATTTAGCCACCGAATACAAACAGAAAGCAGCTTTAACTAGATTTTATCAATCTTTGACTTATGCTGGTACAAATATTGATAAAGAGGAAAGACTAATCATTATTAATTCATTATTTAGTAGAATTGATACAGGTCTTATTAAAGTAGATAACACAAATGATAACGAGGTAATTCTAGCAATTTTGTCTAAGAATATAAAATAAAAGGCTGAGCAAAAAGAATTTAAAGTCAAACAAACGCATATTGTCAAGTGTTGAAAAGACTCGATAATATGCGTTTTATTGCAGAAAATTTTACTTCTTTTTCTCCTAAAATTGAGTTTTTTTGCCATCTTCTTTAACTAAACAATAACTGGCGAATCGCTACCAAATCTTCCATATCCAAGTCGTTTTTTAAATAATAGACTGGCGTCTGTTCCTTCTTATGAATCGGGTTATTGGTAACCAGCAAATCATAATGCCGAGTACAATCATAGGCTTCAATGGTAATAAAACGATTGTATTCCAAATACCGTTTCAAAATGGCTGCCATCCTTGAAAAGACAAGAAAACCAGATGTCAAATCCAGACCAATCCGCATATGCTGGCCACCGTTTTCAGCCATATATTCGATTAACTGCAGCCATTCCCAGAGAATCTTCTTATCTAAATCTGTCCCCTGATGAAAGGCAGGTAGAGCATGAAAAATCTCCTCTGCTGTCTCTTTAAAATCATGTTCCATCAGTAAATAGGGATGACGATTCTCTAACTGGTACTTGTAGCGATCCTGTAAAATATAGCCCTTATAGAGGTAGACTTGAGCACAAAGCTGACTGAGTTCATAGGTGACATGGTCCTCTGTATAATCCCCCAGTAACTCCTCTTTCTTCATTTCTTGAATCAATTGCGTCAGTAAACCTGCCAACTGTCCTCCAAAACCAAGGATATACTCCATAGTATGAAGAGGAAGAATGCGATGAGATAGGAGGAAAGAGAAGAATATCATCATCTCCCCATCCTCAGTTCCGAGAGGGAGGTGTTGCCCAGCAAAAAAGGACGGAGCCTTTCGATGCAAACGAAGGTAGAAAATATTGTCAAAATACCCTCGCATTTTTTCTTCTATGACTTGAAACTGACAAGCATTGACCCGAAGACGTTGTTGACTGATATGAGCCCAGAGAACCAAGTCCAATTTCTGACCCGAAGACAAACTTGCACCGCAGATTTCTTCTAGTGTAGCAATTTCCTGCTTTCTCGCTGGTTTCTGCATGTGACCTTCCCACTCCTGACTAGACCAGACCTTGCGGAAAAGACAGAAATAGAAATAGCGAATCTGATGCTCTGGACCTCGCCAACGTCCATTTTGGATGGATAAATCAAATTCTGACAAAATCTGATTTAAACCAGCCAAGTGACGCCCAAGCGTAGCCTCGCTAAT
The DNA here is from genome assembly GCF_013277505.1 of Streptococcus sp. k-378. Taxonomy (NCBI): domain Bacteria; kingdom Bacillati; phylum Bacillota; class Bacilli; order Lactobacillales; family Streptococcaceae; genus Streptococcus; species Streptococcus sp. k-378. The sequence goes on from NZ_VMNC01000022.1 coordinate 39,734, forward strand.
CATCAATTCTTGAGCCAGCTGATGGGCTAAAAATTGTTGGTGGTAGAGAAGATAGACCACAATCTGGTATTTAACAGCATTCTCCAAAAACAAGCTCCGAATATCTCTCCCCTTGGTAGCTGCACCGATCGACAGGCGCAGATTTTCATTTTCTAAGTGAATAGTCAACTCTAAACCACTATCCAAAGCCTTGTCATTGAGCAGGGTGACATATTTGGTTAGAGTTGCTTTTGAAAATCCTGTTTCTTCCATTACAGCCTTGACGGTCGTCTGAGACTCTTGTAATAGAAAGGAAAGGATTGAAAATTGACCACACTCGGCTTTCTCCATCAAATCTCCTAAATACATTTGTTACCCCTTTCATTTTCTACCTTAAGCATAGCATAAATCTTACAAATGCTGAAATAATCTGTTTCTCTTTTTATTTTCACGCTGATTTCCTAGTCCATTATCCTGAAAATCAGTAAACACACGGCTCCCTCTTTGGGCATTTTTATGCTAAAATAGTAGCTATGGATAAAATTATTAAAACTATATCAGAAAGCGGAGCCTTTCGTGCTTTTGTCCTTGATAGCACAGAAACCGTCCGTACTGCTCAAGAAAAACACAAAACCCAAGCTAGCTCAACTGTAGCGCTTGGTCGAACTCTTATCGCCAGCCAGATTCTCGCAGCCAATGAAAAAGGAAATACTAAACTAACAGTTAAGGTGCTGGGTTCTAGCTCTCTAGGGGCCATTATCACGGTCGCAGATACCAAGGGGAACGTCAAAGGCTATGTTCAAAATCCTGGCGTTGACATCAAAAAGACCGCAACTGGTGAAGTTCTAGTCGGACCTTTCGTTGGAAATGGTCAATTTCTCGTTATCACAGACTACGGCATTGGAAATCCTTATACTTCCTTGACCCCACTCATCTCTGGAGAGATTGGGGAAGACCTTGCTTTCTACCTAACAGAAAGCCAACAAACCCCTTCTGCAGTCGGCCTCAATGTCCTTTTGGACGAAGAAGACAAGGTTAAGGTTGCTGGTGGTTTCCTAGTTCAAGTCTTGCCGGGAGCCAAGGAAGAAGAGATTGCTCGCTTTGAAAAACGCATCCAAGAAATGCCAGCTATCTCTACTCTTCTCGAAAGCGACGACCATATCGAAGCCCTCCTCAAGGCTATCTACGGAGACGAAGCCTACAAGCGTCTTTCTGAAGAAGAAATCCGTTTCCAATGTGACTGTAGCCATGAACGCTTTATGAACGCTCTTGCCAGCCTTCCAAGCTCAGACTTACAGGAAATGAAAGAGGAAGACCACGGGGCAGAAATCACTTGTCAATTCTGCCAAACTACTTACAACTTTGATGAAAAGGACCTGGAGGAACTCATTCGTGACAAATCTTAATACACCTTTTATGATTGGCAATGTTGAGATTCCCAATCGTACCGTTTTAGCACCTATGGCTGGTGTCACCAACTCAGCCTTTCGTACCATCGCAAAAGAGCTCGGAGCTGGACTCGTTGTCATGGAAATGGTCTCTGACAAGGGAATCCAATACAACAACGAAAAAACCCTGCACATGCTTCATATCGACGAAGGCGAAAACCCTGTCTCTATCCAACTATTTGGTAGTGATGAAGACAGCCTCGCACGCGCAGCAGAATTCATCCAAGAAAACACCAAAACCAATATCGTCGATATCAACATGGGCTGCCCTGTCAACAAAATCGTGAAGAACGAAGCTGGCGCTATGTGGCTCAAGGATCCAGATAAGATTTACTCTATCATCAACAAGGTCCAATCTATCCTTGATATTCCACTTACTGTCAAGATGCGTACCGGCTGGGCTGACCCGTCTCTTGCAGTAGAAAATGCCCTCGCTGCTGAAGCAGCAGGTGTTTCTGCCCTCGCCATGCATGGCCGTACCCGTGAGCAAATGTATACAGGTCACGCAGACCTTGAGACCCTGCACAAGGTTGCCCAAGCTCTGACCAAGATTCCATTCATCGCCAACGGTGACATCCGTACAGTTCAAGAAGCCAAACAACGCATTGAAGAAGTCGGTGCTGATGCAGTCATGATTGGCCGCGCTGCCATGGGAAATCCCTACCTCTTCAACCAAATCAACCATTACTTTGAAACAGGAGAAATCCTACCTGATTTGACCTTTGAAGATAAGATGAAAATCGCCTACGAACATTTGAAACGATTGATTAACCTCAAAGGAGAAAACGTCGCAGTTCGTGAATTCCGTGGCCTCGCTCCTCACTATCTCCGTGGAACATCTAGCGCTGCCAAACTCCGTGGAACCATTTCGCAAGCTAGCACCCTAGCAGAGATTGAAGCCCTCTTGCAATTGGATAAGGCTTAATAGACCAAAACCCGTAACTCTCTTAAAGGTTACGGGTTTTTGACTGTAAAAATTCAAATACTAAGGGTTATTATTGACTCAAAGCAACACTGGAAACCTTGCCATCCGCTCCTGTTGTAATTTGGATGATTTTTCCTCCACCAATTTTGGCATTATACTTGCCATCATCAAGAGTATAAGAGTAGCCTCTGATAGAGTAGTTTTCTTTCTTTCCATCAGCAGATTCTACTGTGAATTGACCTCCTGATGAAACTGTGATGGTTTCGCCATTTGCTCCCTTCCAATTGCCCGCTGCAGCTGAGAAATCACCATCTACCATGGTTAAAACACCCTTGTAGCGTTTATTTTGCTCTGCTTGTTTGTCTTGAAGTTTGCGGTCAGTTGTAGGATCATAGCTTGATTGGTTAGACTGGGATTGAGGAGCCTGTTGAGTTGAAGGAGCCTGAGCAGGAGTTTGTTGACTAGCTGCCTGTTGAGTAGACACTTCTTGACCTTGTCTTTGCTCTGGTGCAGGTGCCACTTGTGATGGCCTTGCAGTTGCTGAAGATTGATCAGTAGATGCCTTGACCTTTTCAGATGAAGCTGAAGTTGAGGACTTCTGAGTCTTGCTTTCTTTGCTAGAAGAGGCTGCTTTAGAGCTTGATGACTGGCTTATCTTAGCAGAACTGCTTGCTTGAGTTGTTTCCTTTTTATTTCCACAAGCTCCCAGTAGCAAGGTAGAAGCCAATACAGTTGCTACCATCAATTTGATATAGGTTTTCTTTTTCATTTTTCTACTCCTTTGTAATATTTTAGAAATATAAAGAAATCTTTTTGTAATGGAATTGTAACATTTAGATTTAAATATGTCAATAATTTATTTAAACTATTTTAAAAATCTCACATAATTTAAACACCTTTACTCCTCCTACTCTTCTATTCGTAATCTAATAGAAAAAACAGAGAAAAATTCCTATTTTGTTTAAAATTTTTTAAATCGCTCTTATTTAATCGCTTACATATTTAGCTGCAAAGGAATATAATAACAGTGAAATAGAATATAGGAAGTGCACTCTTATACTAAATAAGTATTTCAAGTATCTTCCTTGGTTGATTTTGGGAGCAATTGGTTCCTATAAATCCGCAACTCACTATGGCAAAACTTCGTTTGATATCTTCTATCTGACCACAGTCTTTATGATTTTCTATATAGCTTTGTTATTCCTACACGAAAAATATCTCAAGTATCGATACAAAGACTTTTTACTCACATGTTGAGCAATTCTAAGAAAGATAACTATCCCTAAAAACAGTCGCAACAGCAAAGCAAACTAATAAAGGCAAACAAAGAGGTCAGGAACTTTATCCCGACCTCGTTTTTTATTTCAATCGATAGGTTTTTCTTGGTTTCTTTTTAGGCACTCGTTTGAGTCCAACTTCTTCTACATATTCTCCGTATTTTACGAGAAAGTTATTGCTGACGATTGGACGACCGGGGTTGATGAGATTGACCAGTTCAGTCCCTTCGTAGACAGTGAACTCCTCCTCCAGCAGATAAAGGAAGGTCGGATTCCAGTCGAGACGGCCTTGGATTCGTTTGATAGACTCTTGAATAATGGCATAATGGTCAAAAGCGAAGGCTTGTTCCTCCAACTCCACTCCCTCTAGGTAGCATTTGCCTGTCTGAAAATCGACATCTACAAAAAACACATCCTTGGCATCGTCTCCTGCTTGAACCAGTTCTAATGCACGACTAGGCAAATAAACCAAGTGGGCAATGGTCACTGTCCAGCCCCGTGGATCACGGCCGGGAGTCGATACGGTCATCAATTGCTCAATTTTTTCCAAAGGAAGATCGAGATTGACTTCTTCTCTCACCTCACGCTGACAGGCATGCGCAGCATCTTCGCCCTTGTTCATAAATCCTCCAACCAGAGCCAAACAATTTTGATATGGATGAGCCTTGCGACGAATTAATAAGAGCTTGATTTTTCCTTCGACAAAGCAGTAGGCTACCATATCCACCGTTACACTTGGTTTTTCGTATTGAGGGAGTTCCTGCTTGTGGTACCAGTCTAAAAATTCTTCCTGACTAGCATGAATTTCAAAATATTCTTTTTCCATCCCTGCTGGAATCATCGTGTCCGTCATTTTATGCCTCCTTACGAACTGCCTTGGTCCATTGGTACCAACCTACTAGACTATTGAGAGTGTAAACCCAGTACATCCCTTGGATGTGGATATTTTCACCCCACCAGAGATAAATACTAAAGAGATTGGTTGCAATCCAGAAAATCCATTGCTCACGATAGAGACGGGTCATCAAGAGCTGACCGACACCATTGGTCGCATCGGTAACACTATCACGGAAAGGGCGAGCACTATGGATGCTTTGATAAGCCAAGCCCATACCAATCCAAATGATAGCAGTCAAGACCAAGTACTTGAGCCAATCAAAAATAGATAATTTCTTAGCTTCAAAATGAGATTCTTCTGCTTTTCCTTGGTCATTAATACGGTTGGACAGCCAAGCATAGAGGCCAATCGGCTGCATGACAAAGAAGTAAACGGTCGTCAAGACTTCGCCATAAAAAGTCGCATCCATGGCCAAAATCAAATAGATAGCAGAGTTAATAGCCCCAAAGAGATAATTGCTTGCACGACCTTCTGCTACCAAGATAACACAGACAATCCCAGTCCAAGATGCAAACAAGCTTAACCAGTCATGACTATCTATATTTTGAGTGAATTCCAAGATAAAGGGAACACTTGACAAGGCGATGAGATACAACCACTGGAAGAGGCTACGACCGACAAAGAGATCTTTCCAGAGCAAGTGCATGATTCCTGCAAAACCGATTTTGCGAGCTTCTGCATGAACATTTTTAAAGTTTTCGATAAATTGTGTGATTTTTTCAGTTAGTTTTTTCATATGTTTCTCCTAATCTGCTTGGTAAATGGCATCAATAGCCACTTTTGCTGCTTCATAATTTCCTAGATAATCCTCAGCTAGATAAACTAGTGGAATGTTTGCTAAGTAGCGCTCCCTCATCTGATCCAAATGTTGTGAAAAACTATGACGAATATGGTCTTCTGCCATGGTCATATCTCTAAATCCGTCATTGACATAGGAACCGACAGGTTGCACAAAGAGAATCAAGTCCCATTTCTCCTTAGCCAAGATCGAGGCAAAGAGATTATCAAAAGTCTCTCCCGATAAGTCCCCTCTATCCTCAGTCTCCATGTAATAATCATAGTAGCCCTTGGTTACTAAGGAGTTGGTGTCTGCTATCACCAGTCCCCTATTGGCATTACTGTCAATTAACTTAGAGGTCTGGTCATACTGCCCCAACAGGAGATAATAGTAATCCTTTGGAGTCAATTCATCATCGCGGACATTGTTTTTGATCTGGTACTCACGTGTGTATTCCAGACTGACGGGTGCATCGTAATACCTAGCCAAATCCTTGGCCAGAGTGGTCTTCCCATTACTGGCACTTCCCATAATCAACACTTTCTTTGTAAACTGACGTCGGAAGGGTTGAGCGATATATTTCCAATATTTGCTTGGATTTTCTCGAATCATAGTCGCTGAGATACCAAATTTTCTTTCTTGCAAGACAGTCTCAAAACCACGATTTGATAATTCTTGCTGGTAATCTGCTTCTCCCACAAAGAAGATTAGTTCTTGCTGGGTTTCATCATAGGAAATCTCCGCTAACATTTGGTTCAACCACTCCTGCCAACCCATAGGATAACGGGGAAGATTGGTCTCATCTAACTTACAAACCGAGGTCAACTCGTCATCACCAAAGGCCTCTCGGATATAGCGAAACCTTTTTTGAAGCGTTAAGCCTACCTGTTCCCCTATATCTCCCTCGTAGCCTGAAACGACAAGCCAGACCTGGTCACACTGCCGCTTGGCTCGCTGGATTAGATCGATATGACCTTGATGAAGCGGAGCAAATGTCCCAAATATCACTGCTGTTTTCTTTTTCATAAACGCATTACCTTTTTATAGTTTTTGATATTTTCATTATCTATGTTTTTATTATAAACTATATTTTTGTTTTGTCAATAGTTTTTATCATTTTTATAAAAACATTGCGAAAAAGAGAACCAATGAAAGTTCTATAATGAAGTTAGCCACCCAGCCCTCCTAAAAATTAGATGGTTCAACTAGCTGATAGCTAGTACTCGATTTCATTTGATAAGAGGCTTGATGCTGTTAGGCTGACAAAACTGCTTCAAGGGTTCCTCTTGTCAAATGAAAGCTCTTCTAGGCATAAGAAAACACCTCTGTGTTATACTTGTTGTTCAACCACAAACACAAGAAAGGCA
>NZ_VMNC01000023.1:0-14290 GCF_013277505.1 Streptococcus sp. k-378
ATGCGTCAAAGGTTATTTCTTTCATTCTTTTTCTCCTAATACTCTTCGAAAATCTCTTCAAACCACGTCAGCGTCGCCTTACCGTGCGTATAGTTACTGACTTCGTCAGTTCTATCCACAACCTCAAAACAGTGTTTTGAGCTGACTTCGTCAGTTTTATCCACAACCTCAAAGCTGTACTTTGAGCAACCTGCGGCTAGCTTCCTAGTTTGCTCTTTGATTTTCATTGAGTATAAAATCGAGCTCCATGAATGAAGGTAAGATACCTTTCATTCGATTTTATTTCAATTATCAGAAGCTAACCTTCCAGTGCAGATGAGAATTGCTTCGTAATCCTCATCCACCGACTAAAAAGATCCCCCGGATTCGGATGATTGCTTCGCAATCTCTATTCAGCGACTAAAAAGGTCCCCAGGACTATATTGATGATTACTTCGTAATCCTCATCTGCCGACTAAAACAATCCACTGGATTCTGATGATTGCTTCGTAATCTCAATCTACCGGCTAAAAAGGTCCCCCGGACTATATTGATGATTACTTCGTAATCTTCATCTGCCGACTAAAACAATCCACTGGATTGTTTTAGCCACCTAGATATGCTTTTCTGACTTCTTCTGATGAGGCGAGTTCTTTTCCTGTTCCGGATAGGACGATTTTCCCTGTTTCCAATACATATCCTCGGTCAGAGATTGCGAGTGCTTTATTGGCATTTTGTTCAATCAAGAGGACAGTTGTCCCTTGCTTCTGAATATCTTGAATGATATCAAAAATCTCTTGAATAAAGATTGGGGCAAGTCCCATTGATGGTTCATCTAAAAGAAGAAGTTTTGGTGTTGACATAAGAGCACGTCCCATGGCAAGCATTTGTTGTTCTCCTCCTGAAAGAGTGGCTGCGTCCTGGTTCTTGCGTTCTTCAAGACGTGGGAAACGTGAGAAAACCTTCTTCAAGTTAGCTTGATTTTCTTCACGATTTTTCTTTAAAAAAGCTCCCATTTCTAGATTTTCCATAACAGTCAAGCCAGGAAAGACGTGGCGTCCTTCTGGAACTTGTGAAAGACCACCTGCCACGATTTTTTGAGCTGGCATTCTTTGGATTTCTTGACCTAAAAATTCAATCTTTCCTGAACTTGGTCGAACCAAACCAGACAAGGTACGGAGAATGGTTGTCTTACCTGCACCATTGGCACCGATAAGGGAAACAACTTCTCCTTCATTCACTTCAAAGCTTACATCACGGACTGCTTGGATCATGCCGTAATGCACAGAAAGATTATCAACTTTTAACATAGACATTAGGCTTCACCTCCTAGATAAGCTTCGATAACGCGTTTATTGGTCTTAATTTCGTCTGGAGTTCCCTGAGCAATCAAACGACCGTATTCAAGTACGTAGATACGTTCTGTAACCTCCATGACCAGATTCATATCGTGTTCAATCAGCATGATCGTAATCTTAAATTCATCTTTGATACGACGAATTAACTCAGTCAATTCCGCTGTTTCCTGCGGGTTCATACCTGCTGCTGGTTCATCTAAAAAGAGAATTTTAGGTTCCGTAGCGAGGGCACGAACAATTTCCAAACGACGTTGTTGTCCGTAGGCAAGATTTTTAGCAAGCGTTTCTGCATCCCCATCTAAATCAAAGATTTTCAACAATTCCAAGGCTTTAGCCTTTAATTCTTTTTCACTCTTGTAAAAAGCTGGTAATCGTAAGAAACTAGCAAAAACATGTTGTTTGTGATGGTTTCCAAAGGCAATCAAAACATTGTCCAAAACTGTTAAATCTTTAAAGAGACGGATATTTTGGAATGTACGTCCAAGTCCCAAAGAAGCAATCTTATAAGGTGACTTTCCATTCAAAAGGTGACCATCTAGTATTACTGTTCCCTCACTTGGTTCATAAACACCCGTCAAGAGGTTGAAAAGCGTAGTTTTCCCAGCTCCGTTTGGACCGATTAGTCCAACCAATTCCCCTTCATTCAATTCAAGAGTCACATCTCCAACAGCTGTTAGACCGCCAAAATGTTTGGTTAACTGTTTTACTTCAAGTAATGCCATTAGTTTTGTTCCTCCTTCTTAGATTTTTTAAAGAAACGTGATAGGCTCAACTCCCATGTTCCAAGGAGTCCACCTGGTCTGAAAATCATTACCAATACCAAGGCCAAAGCGTAAATAATCATACGCACACTAGCTACGTCTTGGAGAAGCATATTCAAAATTCCCAGAACAATAGCCGATACAATGGCACCTGTAATGGAACCAAGTCCACCAAAGACAACAATAATCAAAACGTTGATTGAGTTGATGAAAGTGTAATCTTTCGGTACAACTGAACCGATAAATCCTGCCTGAAGTGACCCTGCAATACTCGCAGTAATGGCACCAAAGACAAAAGCGATGATTTTAATTTTAGTCGTATTAACCCCAACTGACTCAGCAGCGATTTCATCCTCACGAACAGAGAGGGTTGAACGACCAATTGGACTACGCAAGAAGTTCAAGGTTGCAATGGTTGTAATCACAACAAAGAAGTAAACCATTTGCCAAGTTGTAAAGTTTGGAATTCCCAAGATACCTGCCGCACCATTTGTAAGGCTTCCGCCATTGATGATAAAGATACGGATAATTTCAGAAACACCTAGAGTCGCTACCGCAAGATAGTCCCCCTTCAAGCGCAAGGTTGGAATTCCGACAAGCAAGGCAACTGCTCCTGAAAGTAAAGCCCCTATCAGCATGGCTCCAAAGAAGGCACCGTAGGTTGGTGATTTAGAACCAATAATAGCTGCTGCATAGGCACCAATCGCCATGAAACCAGCATGACCAAGTGAAAATTGTCCTGAAAAACCAACGATTAAGTTGAGACCAACAGCCAAAATAATATTAATTCCAATTTGTTGTAAAATCTGTACATAGAATAGATTGAGTACTCCGACTGAAACCAATACACTAATCAAGCCATAGCCAGCTAATAAAAGGAGTAACCATAGAATATTAACTTTTAAATTTTCCTTCATCGCTTACACCTTCTCTTTCACATTTTTACCAAGGATACCAGCTGGGCGGACAATCAAGATCAACAACAAGATTCCATAAACAATGGCATCACGGAAGTCTGACATCCCAAAGGCTGTCGCAAAAGTTTCTAATAGACCAATCACAAAGCCACCAAGAGCCGCACCAGGAATGATTCCGATACCACCAAGTACCGCGGCAACGAAAGACTTAAGACCTGGAGTAACCCCCATCAAAGGCTCAAGAGAGTTATAATAGAGGGCAATCAGAACACCAGCCGCACCCGCAAGAGCTGAACCCAAAGCGAAGGTAAAGCTGATCGTACGGTTTACATTGATCCCCATCAATTGTGCCGCATCGCTATCTACAGATACAGCACGCATGGCTTTCCCCATCTTAGTCTTTTGGACAATGACCTGTAACAAAATCATCAAAATCAAGGAAATGGCCAAGATCATTAACTGCACATTTGTTAGGCTAACTGGTCCCAAATCATAGCGAACTGTTTGAATCGCTTGAGGAAAGGCACGAGTATTGGCACCAACCAGATAGACCATGCCATACTCCAGTAGGAAAGAAACCCCAATAGCTGTAATCAAAACAGCAATACGAGTAGAGTGACGCAAAGGTCGGTAAGCAAGGAACTCAATCACGACACCAAGGATGGCTGTCGCTAGCATCGCTACAATAAGCGCTACAAAAAAATTCATTTGGAAAGAATTGATCAAGAAATAACCGATAAAGGCTCCCATCATATAAATATCACCGTGGGCGAAATTGATGAGCTTGATAATTCCGTAAACCATGGTATATCCTAGGGCTAACAGCGCATAAACACTACCTAGAATCAAACCATTTACTAGTTGTTGGAGCATAAGATTCACTCTTTCTATATATAATTCCGAGGTTTTTCCCTCACTTTTTGATAGGTTCTTAAACATCGAAACAGGGAGTGAGTCAAAGGCTCATTCCCTATTTCAACATTTTTCTATTATGGTTTTACAACTTCTGCTGCTTCAACCTTACCATTGTTCATGGTCATCATGTAAGCAGTTTTAACTGTGTTGTGGTCCGCATCGAAGCTTGTTTTACCAGTTACACCTTCAAAGTCTTTTGTTTTAGCAAGATTATCCTTGATTTCACCTGAGTTTTTAGCACCTTTTGCTGCGTTTGCTACAAGGTGAACTGAGTCATAAGCCAAGGCTGCAAATGTTGAAGGCTCTTCATTGTACTTAGCGCGGTAAGCGTCAAGGAAGGCTTTGGCTTTAGCTGAAACTTCTACAGTAGTTGAGAAACCTGAGATAAAGTAGATGTTTGATGCTTTTTCAGCAGTTGCTTGTTGTACAAACTCTTCACCGTTAAATCCATCACCACCAACGATTGGTTTGTCAATTCCCATACCACGCGCTTGGTTTACAATCTTACCAGCCTCATTATAGTAACCAGGAACAACGATAGCATCAAAGTCTTTCCCTTTCATTTTTGTAAGGGCTGCTTGGAAGTCTGTGTCACCTGCTACGAAAGTTTCATCTGCAACGATTTCACCCTTGTATGACTCGCGGAAAGATTTGGCAATCCCTTTAGCATAGTCACTGGCATTGTCAGTGTAAAGAACAACTTTCTTAGCATTTAATTTTTCAGAAACATAGTTTGAGATAATTTTTCCTTGGAAGCTATCTTGGAAAGTTCCGATAAAGAGGTAATCTTGACCTTTAGTCAATCCATCTTGAGTCGCACTTGGTGAGATCAATGGAACACCTGCTTTTGTAGCGTTCGCTACCGCAGCTGCAGTCGCACCAGATGTCGCAGGTCCTACGACTGCTGATACTTTAGATTGGGTTACAAGGTTAGTTGTAACTGAAGCAGCCTCAGCTGTTTCAGACTTATTATCTTTATCGACTACTTCGATTTGTTTTCCATCGATACCACCTGCGGCATTGATTTCATCAACAGCCAATTGGGCACCTTTTTGTTCAGCTGTTCCGTATGCAGCTAAAGAACCTGATTCTTCAAAGTTAAACCCGATTTTAATTGTCTTTTCCTCTACTGAGTTACCAGCAGTGTTGACTGCTCCAGACTTCACTTCTCCACAGGCTGCAAGAAGTGCTACACTTGCAAGCGCCACAAACGATAGGGCAAATTTTTTCTTCATCTTTTTTTGTCTCCTTATTTCTTAAATAGTCTGTTAAGAATATATCGAATTATCAGAAAATTGTCAACACTTTTCTTTAAATTTTTATCTGATAACGTTTTCCTATCGATAAAGATTGCCCACAAAGGGTGTTTCCAACTCTTGGATATGACAAACCCTAACTTTTTTAATAAATTTTTCCTTGCTCAAGCGTCCGGCCAATTGCTCCACTTCTTGAGTTGGAACATAGAGTTGTAAGTAACGATGTTTCTTGGAATGATAGGTAATATCTCCATAATCCTGCAGTTTTTTGGCATCACGATTATAGTAAAGATAGATAATCAATCCAGATCGATTGACTTTTTCAAACATGATAAATCCTCTTTCTAAGAAATCTCCCTCTATTATACCAAAAAAAGCAAACTCAGTCGAGTTTGCCTTCTTTCATCATTAGTTCAATGAATTGTTGGCCATGATTTCATCAATAAAGCCATATTCAAGTGTTTCTTGGGCACTCATCCAGTTATCACGTTCTGCATCTGCGTGAACTTTTTCGATTGACTGACCTGAATTTTCAGCCAAGATTTTTTCCAAGGTTTTACGAGTTTTAAGCAAATGTTCTGCAGCAATCGCCATATCGGTTTGTTGAGTACCACCACCTGTACCGCCCATTGGTTGGTGAATCATGTATTCAGCATTTGGAAGCATGAAACGTTTGCCTTTTGCTCCACTTGATGCGATGACTGTTCCCATAGATGCAGCCATTCCCATAACGATGGTTTGGACATCTGCCTTGATAAAGTTCATGGTATCTACGATTGCCAAACCAGCTGAAACGGAACCCCCAGGTGTGTTGACATAAAGGTAAATATCTTTTGTGCTGTCTTGGGCATCCAAGAAAAGCAATTGGGCAATAACAGAGTTGGCCATGTTGTCTTCAACTGGACCTGTCAGCATAATGATGCGGTCTTTTAAAAGACGTGAGTAAATATCGTAGGAACGTTCTCCACGGCTTGTTTGTTCAATAACTACAGGAATCATTCATTTCTCCTTTTGAGTTTTATTTTTGTTGGTCAAATGACTGAAGATAAGACTATTATAATATCTTGGTCAAAAAAGGTCAAATTTTTGCTCTGTTTTCATTAGACAGAAACAAAAACTCAACCTCCTTTCACGACTGGAAATTCTTTTCCAAGTCAATCTTCTTTTCGATCTTATTTCGTACCGAACAAGCGGTCTCCAGCATCTCCAAGACCTGGAACGATATAACCGTGTTCGTTCAAGCGTTCATCCAAGGCTGCTGTAAAGATTTCTACATCCGGATGAGCTTCTTGAAGGGCTTTTACACCTTCTGGAGCAGATACAAGGCAGACAAATTTGATATTTGATGCGCCACGTTTTTTAAGAGAATCAACAGCTAATATTGCTGAGCCACCTGTTGCCAACATTGGGTCTACTACAAAAATTTGACGTTGGTCAATATCCTCAGGCAATTTCACCAAGTATTCAACTGGTTGAAGTGTTTCTTCATCACGGTACATACCGATGTGGCCAACTTTAGCAGCTGGAACCAAGCTCAAGAGACCATCAACCATCCCGATACCTGCACGCAAGATTGGGACGATGGCCAATTTCTTACCTGCCAATTGTTTTTGAACTGTTTTTGTAATTGGTGTTTCGATTTCTACATCTTCTAGTGGAAGATCACGAAGTACTTCATACCCCATCAACATTGCAATCTCATCTACTAGCTCACGAAAAGCTTTTGTAGAAGTATCTGTACGACGCAAGATTGACAATTTGTGTTGAATCAGCGGGTGATTAATAACTTCAATTTTTCCCATTTTTGGAATTCCTTCTTTCAATTTATTCTTCTCATTATACCAAAAAACGGTTTAAAAATCTTTCTAAACCATTTATTTTTGATAATTTTTACATTAAATCTGCCTCTTTAAGAGCTGTCTGTACTGTCTCAAGTGGTAAATGAGTCAATTCTGTTCCCTTTTCTTGATAAAGGTATTGGGCATAGTCGTCCATTCGGTACTGGTTGATATAAACCACGCGCTTGCAACCAACCTGCAATAATTGTTTGGTACAGTTGAGACAAGGAAAATGGGTCACATAGGCTGTAAAGCCTTTGGGAACACCACGCTCAGCACCTTGAAGGATAGCATTGACCTCAGCGTGAAGGGTGCGAACACAGTGGCCTTCAATGACCAAACATTCGTGATCAATACAATGCTCAGTTCCTGACACCGAACCATTGTAACCAGTGGAAATAACCTTATTATCTTTTACCAGAATCGCGCCCACTTTAGCACGTTTACAAGTGGAACGATTGGCAATTAGTAGGGCTTGGGCTGCAAAATACTCATCCCAGGCCAGTCTTTTTTCAGTCATCTCTTTTCTCCTATTTCTCTATTTTTTAAAAAATGGTAACCGTAAATCCGCAATCTTTTCAGCAGGTACCTTCATGCCATCCTTGATCCACTTTAGAAGGACAGAGACGATGGCCGAGCTCCAGAAGGAATGAAGATAAGAGCTGACACCTTTTGATTTTCCATGGTATTTTTCCAGAAACTCCTGCATGGCTTGGACAAAGATTTTTTCCAGATGGTAATCCAAGGCCAGTTGAATCACTCTGGCTTCCTTTCTGGCCTCTCGGAAAAGGTGAACCCAGACCAGATAAAGGTCTGTCTTTAGATCGTAATGATGCAGCTGTTCCATAATATTGTGGACACTCCGTTTAAAGACGCTCTCTAAAATTTCCTCTTTGGAGTCATAATTGCGGTAAAAGGCCGCACGCGAAACACCTGCACGTTTGACCAATTCAGAAATACTAATCTTGGTCAGTTCCTTTTTTTCCAAGAGTTGCAAGAGGGCTGTTTCAATGGCTTCTCTGGTTAATAAATTGGATTCTTGGTTTGATTTTCTGAGATTTTCAAGAGACTTTTCAGAGATTCTACGTTCAGACATAACATTTTCTTTCTACTTGTCACAACAGACGGATGATGCTTTTGTTTCAAGGGTTTTCATGATATAATTGTAAAAAAAGACAGAACCTTTGTCAATGTATAACTGACAAAGATGGAGAATTTCTATGACTTGGAAGATTATTGCTGACTCTGGTTGTGATTATCGTCAACTGCCAACACCAGCTATTAACACAACCTTTGTAAGTGTCCCCTTAACCATTCAAGTAGCTGATCAGGTCTTTGTTGATGATGCCAGTCTTGATATTGACCATATGATGGAAACCATGTATGCAACCGCAGAAGCTTCAAAATCAGCTTGTCCAAGCCCAGATGATTATTTGCGAGCATTTGAAGGTGCCAAAAACATTTTCCTAGTAACCATCACTGGTACTCTTTCTGGTAGTCACAATAGTGCTCAACTGGCCAAGAATATTTATCTGGAAGAACATCCTGACACTAAGATTCATGTAATTGATAGTTTGTCTGCTGGTGGAGAAGTTGACTTGCTCGTAGAAAAATTAAATGACTTGATTGACCAGGGCTTATCTTTTGAAGAAGTGGTTGAAGCTATCACCGCCTATCAAGAAAAAACTAAGTTGCTCTTTGTCCTAGCCAAAGTCGATAACTTGGTGAAGAACGGCCGTTTGAGCAAGCTTATCGGTACGGTCGTTGGCCTTCTAAATATCCGTATGGTCGGAGAAGCTAGTGAAAATGGAACTCTCGAATTGCTACAAAAAGCAAGGGGATCAAAGAAATCAGTTCAAGCTGCCTATGATGAGTTAGTAAAAGCTGGATATGCTGGTGGCCGTATTGTCATGGCCCAACGCAATAACGAGAAATGTTGCCAACAGCTTTCAGACCGAATCCGTGAAACCTTCCCACAGGCGGATATTAAAATTCTCCCAACATCTGGTCTCTGCAGTTTCTATGCAGAAGATGGCGGTCTGCTGATGGGCTATGAAATTGATTAATTGCATTCTTGACAAGAGGTAACCATCATCTCTTGTTTTTTTGTGGTACAATAGAGCTATGAAACATTTTGATACTATTGTCATCGGTGGAGGACCTGCTGGTATGATGGCTACGATTTCCAGTAGCTTTTATGGACAGAAAACCCTCCTCATCGAAAAAAATCGGAAACTTGGAAAAAAGTTAGCTGGGACTGGTGGGGGACGTTGCAATGTGACCAACAATGGTAGCTTGGACGACCTACTAGCTGGAATTCCTGGAAACGGACGCTTTCTTTACAGTGTTTTCTCCCAGTTCGATAATCATGACATCATCAACTTTTTTACAGAAAATGGTGTTAAACTTAAGGTCGAAGACCACGGACGCGTCTTTCCAGCTAGTGACAAGTCTCGGACTATTATCGAAGCTTTGGAAAAGAAAATCACTGAACTAGGTGGTCAAATTGCTACTCAAACCGAAATTGTTTCGGTTAAAAAAGTAGATGAGCAATTTGTCCTGAAGTCAGCTAACCAAGTCTTCACTTGTGAGAAACTCATTGTCACAACTGGTGGAAAATCCTATCCTTCGACTGGTTCGACTGGTTTTGGTCACGAGATTGCTCGCCATTTTAAACACACCATCACCGAGCTTGAAGCTGCTGAAAGTCCTTTATTAACAGATTTTCCACATAAGGCCTTGCAGGGGATTTCGCTGGATGATGTGACTCTAAGTTATGGCAAGCGTGTCATCACTCACGATTTGCTTTTTACCCACTTTGGTTTGTCAGGCCCTGCTGCCCTACGTATGTCTAGCTTTGTCAAGGGTGGGGAGATTCTCTCACTGGATGTTTTGCCTCAGCTTTCTGAGAAGGACTTGGCTAAATTCCTAGAAGAAAATCGAGAAAAAGCTCTAAAAAATGCCTTAAAAACCTTGTTACCAGAACGCTTGGCAGAGTTTTTTGTGCAAGGCTATCCTGACAAAGTCAAACAACTGACTGAAAAGGAACGTGAACAACTTGTCCAGTCCATTAAAGGACTTAAAATTCCTGTAACTGGAAAAATGTCTCTTGCCAAGTCCTTTGTCACCAAAGGTGGTGTCAGTCTCAAGGAAATCAACCCTAAAACCCTTGAAAGTAAGCTGGTTCCTGGCCTCCACTTTGCAGGCGAAGTCATGGATATCAACGCCCACACAGGTGGCTTTAACATCACTTCTGCCCTCTGTACTGGCTGGGTGGCGGGAAGTCTGCATTATGATTAAAGAACTTTTAATAGAAAAAATCGGAAGATTACTCCTCCGATTTTATTTTGCTTGAGTTTGGACATAGTGGGCAATGACATCTGATGTGTACTGGGCTGTTCCAGTACCAAATTTGTCAATATTTTCCTTAAACTCTGGGTTATAGACGTAGCCTTTACCGATATGACCGAATACTTCAATAGTACAATCAAATCCATAAGTACGAATGGCTTGCAAGAGCTTGGCTGTTTGCTCTTGGTTTTCAGTTGCTGTTACAGGCAGACCAGCTTGAAGATTTTGTGCTAAGGCTTGAAAAACTTGGTTGAAGGCAGCCGTAGCCTCGTCTTCGTGACCTTTCTGGCGCTCCAGCGCTTGGTCCATGACTTCTTGTCCATATTTCTCTACCGCCTCTTGGTGGTATTTTTGATGGTCTTGGTAGTTAAATCCAGCAAATTTCTCTTGAATGCTCATTTCTCTTTCTCCTTTTTGTTCTTGAATGGTTTTTTGCAAGGTTGAAATCAAGGTATCCAGATGTTCCCTTTCTCGAGTCAAATAGTCCAACTGCCTGGTCAAATGAGGCAATAAATCTGTCCTTTCTTCCTTTAATAGCTCTGCTATTTTTTCTAAAGAAAAGCCTAGATATTTGTAGTAAAGAATGACCTGGAGACGTTCCAAATCCTCCTGACTGTAGGTTCGATAGCCGTTTTCCGACTTTAAAGGAACCAAAAGTCCTATCTTATCGTAGTGGTGCAGGGTCTTGACAGAGACACCCGAAAGCTGTGCAGCTTCTTTTATATGGTACATGATTTCCTCCTTATACTCAATGAAAATCAAAGAGCAAACTAGGAAGCTAGCCGTAGGCTGTACTTGAGTACGGTAAGGCGACGCAGACGTGGTTTGAAGAGATTTTCGAAGAGTATTACACTGATAGTATAACCCCTCCCCTTAGGTCAGAGTCAAGCGTTTTTGCGAAATTTTTTACTTTATCATAACATGAAAATGGTTTTCTTGACAGACCTTAGAAAACATGATAGGATAGTCAAGTCTATCAATCAAAAGAAAGGCTCATTTTGAGTACTGATGAGGCTATTTGCCAAGGGCAGTAGCTTTTTCTTTTGTAACACTAATTTTAGGAGTTTAACTATGTCTGAAAAATCGCAATGGGGGTCTAAACCGGGCTTTATCCTAGCATCTGCTGGTTCAGCCATCGGACTTGGTGCCGTTTGGAAATTCCCCTATATGACTGCTGCTAACGGTGGAGGAGGCTTTTTACTGGTCTTTCTCATTTCCACTATTCTAATCGGTTTCCCCCTTTTGCTAGCTGAATTTGCTCTCGGCCGAAGCGCTGGTGTCTCAGCAATCAAAACCTTTGGAAAACTAGGCAAGAATAGTAAGTACAACTTTATCGGTTGGATTGGTGCCTTTGCCCTCTTTATCCTCTTATCTTTCTACAGTGTTATTGGCGGCTGGATTTTAGTCTATCTAGGCATTGAGTTTGGAAAATTGTTCCAAATTGGTGGAACGGGTGATTATGCTCAGTTATTTACTTCAATCATTTCAAATCCAGCCATTGCCCTGGGAGCTCAAGCAGCCTTTATCCTATTGAATATCTTCATTGTATCACGTGGGGTTCAAAAAGGGATTGAAAGAGCTTCGAAAGTCATGATGCCTCTGCTCTTTATCATCTTTGTTTTTATCATCGGTCGCTCTCTCAGTTTGCCAAATGCCATGGAAGGGGTTCTTTACTTCCTCAAACCAGACTTTTCAAAACTGACTAGCGCTGGTCTCCTCTATGCTCTGGGACAATCTTTCTTTGCCCTCTCACTAGGGGTTACAGTCATGTTGACCTATGCTTCTTACTTGGACAAGAAAACCAATCTAGTCCAGTCAGGAATCTCCATCGTAGCCATGAATATCTCGATATCCATCATGGCAGGTCTCGCCATTTTCCAAGCTCGATCCCCCTTCAATATCCAGTCTGAAGGGGGACCGAGCTTGCTCTTTATCGTCTTGCCTCAACTCTTTGACAAGATGCCTTTTGGAACCATTTTCTACGTCCTCTTCCTCTTTGCGACTGTCACTTCTTCTGTCGTGATGCTGGAGATCAATGTGGGCAATGTCACCAACCAGGATAACAGCAAGCGTGCCAAATGGAGTGTGATTTTAGGAATTTTGACCTTTGTCTTTGGCATTCCTTCAGCCCTATCTTACGGTGTTATGGCGGATGTTCACATTTTTGGTAAGACCTTCTTTGACGCTATGGACTTCTTGGTTTCCAATCTCCTCATACCATTTGGAGCTCTCTACCTTTCACTTTTTACAGGCTATATCTTTAAAAAGGCTCTTGCAATGGAGGAACTCCATCTCGATGAAAGAGCATGGAAACAAGGACTGTTCCAAGTCTGGCTCTTCCTTCTTCGTTTCTTCGTTTCGTCATTCCAATCATCATCATTGTGGTCTTCATTGCCCAATTTATGTAATCAAAAAGAACTTGAGTAGTGAACTCAGGCCCTTTCTTTTTATGGATGGCTAACAATCAATTCCAAACCTTGCCCTTCCAGAGTCCAAGCTTCAACATCACTTGGTAGGATAAAGTGGCTGCCTTTTTGAATTGGATAATTTTTCCCGTCAACAGTTAGCTGACCTTGACCAGCTAAGACACTCAATAAGCTGTAGTCAGCTGTCTTTTCAAAGTCAACTTTTCCAGTAATTTCCCACTTGTAAACTGCGAAGAAATCATTAGATACAAGGAGAGTGGAACGCAAATCATCTGCTTTAACAGTTACAGGACGGCTATTTGCTGGCTCACCAATGTTCAAGACATCGATAGATTTTTCAAGATGAAGTTCACGCAAGTTGCCTTTGTCATCCTTGCGGTCAAAGTCATAGACGCGATAGGTGGTATCGCTAGACTGCTGGGTTTCAAGGATTAAGATACCCGCCCCGATAGCGTGCATAGTCCCGCTTGGTACATAGAAGAAGTCTCCAGCCTTAACAGGGACTTTGGTCAACAAGTCATCCCAGTTCTTGTCCTCGATTTGCTGGCGGAGTTCTTCTTTTGACTTGGCATTGTGACCGTAGATAATCTCTGAACCTTCATCCGCTGCGATAATGTACCAGCATTCTGTTTTTCCGAGTTCGCCTTCATGCTCGAGTCCATAAGCATCGTCTGGGTGAACTTGGACACTGAGCCAGTCGTTGGCATCGAGGATCTTGGTCAAAAGCGGAAATACAGGCTCAGGACGATTGCCAAACAATTCACGGTGTTCCGCATACAAAATAGCTAGGTCTGTTCCCTCGTAACGACCATTGGCAACTTTAGAGACACCATTTGGATGGGCTGAGATGACCCAGTATTCTCCGATTTTTTCACTTGGGATGTCGTAGCCAAACTCATCACGTAGCTTGGTTCCACCCCAGATTTTTTCTTGCATCACTGATTGTAAAAATAATGGTTCTGACATTTTATTCTCCTGTCTGATCTTTCTTCCTTCATTATAACAAAAAAAGAGTTCCATTTGAACTCTTTTTTAAATCTTATAAAGCAGGGAGAAGATTTTATAAAAATAGTAAACAAATGTGCTCTACTCGATGCTTGCTCCATTGCTATCAATGACATCCTTGTACCAATAGAAGGACTTCTTCTTGCTACGTTTGAGAGTCCCATTTCCTACATTATCTCGATCTACATAGATAAAGCCATAGCGCTTATTCATTTCCCCTGTGCCAGCTGAAACCGGATCGATACATCTCCAAGTCGTATAACCAAGCAAGTCAACCCCGTCTTGGTAAATGGCATCTCGCATGGCCTTGATGTGGGCCTCTAATACTCAATTGTTTTCAAAAAGCAACCTTGTCCATTGTCTGCTGACAGTGGACTTTAAAACGCTTTTTTCCAGTCCTTGAATAACTTCTTGAAGCTTATCAATGACGGCTTCCAATGTTTGGAAAGCCTTATTTTTGAAACTTCGTTTTCGAATTTCTTTC
>NZ_VMNC01000024.1:0-7417 GCF_013277505.1 Streptococcus sp. k-378
GCCGCAGGTTGCTCAAAGCCCTGCCTTGAGGTTTCAGATAGAAGCTGACGTAGTTTGAAGAGATTTTCGAAGAGTATAAAAACTCTCTAATTCCCTTAAAGTGGGAACTAGAGAGTTTTTTTCTTAATCTTTAAAACTTGTATGGTTGACTGGGCCAGAACCATGACCGAGTTGAGGGGCGTCTTGGATGGCTTTCGTGATAAAGGCCTTGGCCTTATCAACTGCCTGGTAAAGGCTCTTTCCCTTGGCTAGTTCAGCCGTAATCACTGCAGCAAATGTACATCCAGTACCATGGGTGTGACAGGTTTGAATTCGTGGGCTTTCCCAGACAAATTGATCATCCTTGGTAAAGAGGAAATCTTTAGCACCACCTTCGAGATGGCCACCTTTGATGACCACAGACTGAGGACCAAATTCTTTTAAAATCAGGCGACCAGCACGCTGCATGTCTTCGGGGTCATGGATTGAAAAACCAACAATCTCTTCTGCCTCAGGAAGATTGGGCGTGATAATGGTTGCAAGGGGAAGCAGGTTTGTTTTGAGATAGTCTCTAGCAACTGAGTCGATCAAGGCATCTCCGCTAGTCGCTACCATAACTGGATCTAAAACATAGGGACAATCCAGCTTTTTAAGATAGGGCTGGATGATTTCCATGATTTCGGTAGTTGCCAACATCCCAGTTTTTACAGCCTGAGGTGGAATATCAGAAAAGACACTGTCCAATTGGGCTTTCAACATTTGAGGAGAAACGTGCTCGATCAATTGAACACCTCTGGTATTTTGAGCGACAAGACTGGTTACAACAGCCATTCCATAGACATCTCTAGCTTGGAACGACTTTAAGTCAGCCATAATGCCAGCACCACCACTAGGGTCAGTACCTGCAATGGTCAAAGCAACGGGTAAATAAGCCATCTAAAACCTCCCAACCAACTGAAGTTTGTATTCTTAAGAACAAGCTAATCTGTTTCAGGAAGGCAATAGAAGACTGCTAGTCCCCATTATCATTTCCACTTCCATCAGCTAGCATTACCTAGATTGAGTCAAAGGGTCTAACAGTCGTTAATCTCAGCTTTACGCACCCCTAGTGGTTGTTTTCTTTTTTCTTTAGTATAGCATATTTTTATTGTTTATATAGTAATATTTGACTGAAAATTGTTTACTAAATAGTTAAAAATTTATTTTTAGAAGTAATAAGCATTTTAATAATTGACAATTGTAGATTTTGAGAGTATACTGATAATTGTAATTGACAAATGTAGATTTTGGAGGTGTGATTATGCAGATTTCAGATGCAGAATGGCAGGTCATGAAGATTATTTGGATGCAAGGAGAGCAGACTAGTACGGATTTGATTAGGGTTCTGGCGGAGCGGTTCGACTGGTCCAAGTCAACCATTCAAACTCTTTTGGCTCGTTTGGTTGAGAAAGAGTGTCTGACAAGGAAAAAAGAAGGCAAGTTCTTTGTTTATTCAGCCCTTTTAACTTTGGACCAAAGTCGGGATTTACTTGTCCAAGATATCAAGGACAAGGTTTGTTCTCGTAGGATTAAGAACTTGTTGGCTGATTTGATTATGGAATGTGATTTTACTCTGGCTGACTTGGAAGACTTAGAAGCTGTGATTTCTGAGAAGAAATCAAGCGCTGTAACAGAAGTAAGATGTAATTGTATGTAAAGGAGACGTCATGTTAAATAGTATTGTAACCATTGTTTGTATTGCCCTTATCGCGTTTATCTTGTTTTGGTTTTTCAAAAAGCCTGAAAAATCTGGACAAAAGGCCCAGCAAAAAAAGGGCTACCAAGAGATTCGAGTGGAAGTCATGGGGGGCTATACGCCTGAGTTGATTATCCTCAAGAAATCAGTGCCAGCCCGCATTGTCTTTGACCGCAAGGATCCTTCACCATGTTTGGACCAAATTGTTTTTCCAGATTTTGGTGTACATGCGGACCTGCCTATGGGGGAAGAGTATGTAGTGGAAATCACGCCTGAGCAGGCTGGAGAGTATGGTTTCTCTTGTGGCATGAATATGATGCACGGCAAGCTGATTGTAGAATAGGAGAATGATATGACTGAAATTATAAAAGCAAATCTTGAAAATGGTGTTCAAAAAATCCGTATCACGGCAGACAAAGGCTACCATCCAGCCCACATTCAACTGCAAAAAGGAGTTCCTGCTGAGATCACCTTTCACCGTGTGACACCTTCAAACTGTTATAAGGAAATTCTGTTTGAAGAAGAAGGCATCTTGGAACCAATCGGCGTAGATGAGGAGAAAGTCATTCGTTTTACACCTCAAGAATTAGGTCAACATGAATTTTCTTGTGGTATGAAGATGCAAAAGGGAAGCTATACAGTCGTTGAGAAGACTCGAAAATCTCTATCACTTTTACAGCGTTTTTGGATTACTAGTATCTTTACTGTGCCTCTTGTGATCCTCATGATTGGGATGTCGACAGGAGGAATTAGTCACCAAGTCATGCGTTGGGGCACCTTTTTAGCCACAACACCGATTATGCTAGTAGCAGGTGGTCCTTATATCCAAAGTGCTTGGGCTAGTTTTAAAAAGCACAATGCCAACATGGATACCTTGGTTGCTCTGGGAACCCTAGTGGCCTATTTCTATAGCTTAGTTGCCCTCTTCGCTGGCCTCCCCGTTTACTTTGAAAGTGCTGCATTTATCTTCTTCTTCGTTCTTCTGGGAGCCGTTTTTGAGGAGAAAATGCGGAAAAATACTTCCCAAGCTGTGGAGAAATTACTTGACTTGCAGGCTAAAACTGCAGAAGTCTTGCGTGAGGATAACTATGTTCAAGTCCCTTTGGAGCAAGTCAAGGTAGGTGACCTGATTCGAGTGCGTCCCGGTGAAAAGATTGCGGTTGATGGTGTCGTAGTAGAAGGTGTCTCTAGTATTGATGAGTCTATGGTGACAGGTGAGAGTCTGCCTGTGGACAAGACAGTTGGAGATACTGTCATTGGCTCAACCATCAATAATAGTGGAACACTTGTTTTTAGAGCAGAAAAAGTCGGTTCAGAGACTGTTTTGGCTCAGATTGTGGATTTTGTGAAGAAAGCTCAGACAAGTCGTGCGCCGATTCAGGACTTGACGGATAAAATTTCAGGGATTTTTGTCCCAGCAGTTGTCATTTTAGGGATTGTGACCTTTTGGGTTTGGTTCGTCTTGCTCAGGGATAGTGTAGTTGTGCTTGGGTCGAGCTTTGTGTCTTCGCTTCTCTATGGAGTAGCAGTTCTGATTATTGCCTGCCCTTGTGCATTGGGACTTGCAACACCGACAGCCCTTATGGTGGGGACAGGTCGCAGTGCCAAGATGGGAGTTCTCCTCAAAAATGGAACGGTTCTACAGGAAATCCAGAAAGTTCAAACTATCGTCTTTGATAAGACCGGGACTTTGACGGAAGGGAAACCTGTGGTCACAGATATCATCGGCGACGAAGTAGAAGTGCTTGGATTGGCAGCTTCCTTGGAAGAAGCTTCTCAACACCCACTGGCTGAGGCTATAGTCAAGCGAGCGACTGAAGCTAGATTTGAGCTTCACACTGTTGAAAATTTCCAAGCCTTGCACGGAAAAGGTGTCTCAGGGCAAATCAATGGAAAACAAGTTTTGCTTGGAAATGCTAAAATGCTGGATGGCATGAACATTTCTAGCACTTATCAAGATAAACTAGAAGAACTAGAAAAAGAAGCTAAGACAGTTGTGTTCTTGGCTGTTGACAATGAAATCAAAGGCTTGCTTGCACTACAAGATATTCCCAAGGAAAATGCCAAGCTAGCCATCAGTCAGTTGAAAAAGCGTGGCCTTAAAACAGTCATGCTGACAGGAGATAATGCAGGTGTGGCGCGTGCTATTGCCGATCAGATCGGAATCGAAGAGGTCATTGCAGGTGTCTTGCCAGAAGAAAAAGCCCATGAAATCCATAAACTACAAGCGGCTGGCAAAGTAGCCTTTGTTGGGGATGGTATCAATGACGCTCCTGCCCTTAGTGTAGCAGATGTGGGGATTGCTATGGGAGCTGGAACAGATATCGCCATCGAGTCGGCAGATTTAGTGTTGACAACCAATAACCTCCTAGGCGTGGTGCGTGCCTTTGACATGAGTAAGAAAACCTTTAATCGAATTCTGCTCAATCTTTTCTGGGCCTTTATCTACAATGTCGTCGGAATTCCGATTGCAGCAGGAGTCTTTTCTGGTGTTGGACTGGCGCTCACTCCAGAATTGGCAGGTCTAGCCATGGCCTTTAGTTCTGTATCTGTTCTGACTAGTTCACTCTTACTAAACTTTAGTAAAATAGACTAAAAGTAATGACTAGATTTCTTTGTTATAAAACAGGAATGGCAGCACTTTCAAAACTGTATTAAAATAGAAAGTAGAGAGTTTTGAGCAGATTTTTAGAAAAGTCAACATAAATATGATATAGTGGAATAGTAAAAATTTGGAGAACGTTTCCAATTCTATGTAATCGTATTCTCCAAGTCTAAAAAATTGAAGGAGAGTTATCACTATGACTCAAGGGAAAATTACTGCATCAGCAGCAATGCTTAACGTATTGAAAACATGGGGCGTAGATACAATCTACGGTATCCCATCAGGAACACTCAGCTCATTGATGGACGCTTTGGCTGAAGACAAAGATATCCGCTTCTTGCAAGTTCGCCATGAAGAGACAGGTTCTCTTGCAGCGGTTATGCAAGCTAAATTCGGTGGCTCAATCGGGGTTGCAGTTGGTTCAGGTGGTCCAGGTGCGACTCACTTGATTAACGGTGTTTACGATGCAGCTATGGATAACACTCCATTCCTAGCGATCCTTGGATCACGTCCAGTTAATGAATTGAACATGGATGCTTTCCAAGAATTGAACCAAAACCCAATGTACAACGGTATCGCTGTATACAACAAACGCGTAGCTTACGCTGAGCAATTACCAAAAGTAATCGACGAAGCTTGCCGTGCTGCAGTCTCTAAAAAAGGTCCAGCTGTTGTTGAAATCCCAGTAAACTTTGGTTTCCAAGAAATCGACGAAAACTCATACTATGGATCAGGTTCATACGAGCGTTCATTTATCGCTCCTGCTTTGAACGAAGTTGAAATCGACAAAGCTGTTGAAATCTTGAACAATGCTGAACGTCCAGTTATCTATGCTGGTTACGGTGGTGTTAAAGCTGGTGAAGTGATCACTGAATTGTCACGTAAAATCAAAGCACCAATTATCACAACTGGTAAAAACTTTGAAGCTTTCGAATGGAACTATGAAGGTTTGACAGGTTCTGCTTACCGTGTTGGTTGGAAGCCAGCCAACGAAGTGGTCTTTGAAGCAGACACAGTTCTTTTCCTTGGTTCAAACTTCCCATTTGCTGAAGTTTACGAAGCATTCAAGAACACTGAAAAATTCATTCAAGTTGATATTGACCCTTACAAACTTGGTAAACGTCACGCCCTTGACGCTTCAATCCTTGGTGATGCAGGTCAAGCAGCCAAAGCAATCCTTGACAAAGTGAATCCAGTTGAATCTACTCCATGGTGGCGTGCAAACGTGAAGAACAACCAAAACTGGCGTGATTACATGAACAAACTCGAAGGTAAAACTGAGGGTGAATTGCAATTGTATCAAGTTTACAATGCAATCAACAAACATGCTGATCAAGACGCTATCTACTCAATCGACGTAGGTGACACTACTCAAACATCTACTCGTCACCTTCACATGACACCTAAGAACATGTGGCGTACATCTCCACTCTTTGCGACAATGGGTATTGCCCTTCCTGGTGGTATCGCTGCTAAGAAAGACAATCCAGATCGCCAAGTATGGAACATCATGGGTGACGGTGCATTCAACATGTGCTACCCAGACGTTATCACAAATGTTCAATACGACCTTCCAGTTATCAACGTTGTCTTCTCAAATGGTAAATATGCCTTCATCAAGGACAAATACGAAGACACAAACAAACACTTGTTTGGTTGTGACTTCTCTAATGCTGACTATGCGAAAATCGCTGAAGCGCAAGGTGCTGTAGGATTTACAGTTGACCGTATCGAAGACATCGATGCAGTTGTTGCAGAAGCTGTTAAACTCAACAAAGAAGGTAAAACTATTGTAATCGATGCTCGCATCACTCCACACCGTCCACTTCCAGTAGAAGTACTTGAATTGGATCCAAAACTTCACTCAGAAGAAGCTATCAAAGCCTTCAAGGAAAAATACGAAGCAGAAGAACTCGTACCATTCCGTCTCTTCTTGGAAGAAGAAGGGTTACAATCACGCGCAATTAAATAATTCCTCTCGCCGAAAATCAAATATGAAACTTGTAGACTTTATTCTTTGATTTTCATAGAGCGGAACTTTAAAAGATCGGAGCAATCCGGTCTTTTTATGGAGGAGAGTAAATGAATTTAAATCAATTAGATATTATCGTTTCAAATGTTCCCCAAGTTTGTACTGACTTGGAGCATATATTGGATAAAAAGGCAGATTATGCTGATGATGGTTTTGCTCAGTTTACGATTGGCAGTCACTGTCTGATGTTGTCTCAAAATCATTTGGTTCCTTTGGAAAACTTTCAGTCAGGAATCATTCTTCATATCGAGGTTGAGGATCTAAATCAGAATTACCAACGTTTAAAAGAGATTGGTGTCGAGATTTTACACGGTATTTGTGAAACGGATTGGGGAACAGAGTCCTTATTAGTTAAAGGTCCTGCTGGTCTAGTGATTGATTTTTATCGTATGAAATAAGGTGCTTAGTCATTTGACGTTAACCTTAGCTATTTTTAAAACAGAAATTGAGAATACGAACTATTGAAAAGATCGGAGCAATCCGGTCTTTTTATTATAAAGAAATTGCATATAATACTCATATGCTTTCAAAAAGCATTCTAGTCCATCTCCGATTAACGATGGACTTTATCACCTCCTTCTCCAGTCCTTGTATAACATCTTGAAGTTGATTCATGATATCTTCCAATATGGGCATCAACAGCTCCATAACAATAGCGAAATTCTCGTATATAGTGACTATGGACATGTGGACCTACTCCTATTGGAGCCCAACAAGATCCCAGTTTACTGATTCTACCGAAACCAGCCTCATCTTGGTACATCAAGCGAACCTTACGAAAACGCCTACTGGTTTTAAAGCGTTTTCTTGTCTTCTTGAATTGAGATTTTATTTTTAGACGCGACAATGGTTTGAGAGTCTGCTTTCTTGGGATGTTCTGGACGTGGCCTAATATTTCGCCAACCATGGCACTTCAAGAGTTGATAAAAGGCATCACGTGTGTAGGAAGGACCTAACTCCTTTGTATAAGCCTGAAATAAGGCATCAATTGTAACAAATTCTCCTGCCTCTGCAGCCTTCAAATGACGGGCAAGAAAGGCTTTCTCTATATATGCATGGTTACGAC
>NZ_VMNC01000025.1:0-51150 GCF_013277505.1 Streptococcus sp. k-378
CGGCTAGCTTCCTAGTTTGTACTTTGATTTTCATTGAGTATAAACAAGTGACGCCATCGTTTTCTTTCCATACTAACCTCCATCAAAAAAGTCCTCACACAAAAAACTTGTGTGAGGACGTCGATGCGCGGTACCACCTCAATTATAGGGAATTTCCCTATCGCTCTGTCTCGCAATAACGAGATGCACTGTAAGGTGTGCTCACCGAATTTTTATGATTTCAAATTCTAAATAGCATTCAGCCCAATTTTCATCATCGCCACTTATCTGTTTTCAGCTACCACAGACTCTCTAAAAAGTTTGTACGATTACTTTTCTGAATGGTTAAATTATATCATTTTTAAACTACTTGTCAATAGTCTATTAGAATTTTTTTGATATTCACTCTTGAAAATTATCAACCTGAATTACGCAATCCTGTCGCAATTCCGTTGATGGTGATATGAATCAATCGTTCTTGATCACTTGACAATTCTCCACGACGTTGGCGTTTAATCAACTCTAACTGAATATAGTTGAGAATATTAAAGTAAGGCATACGGTAATCCAGACTAGCTTTTAGATATGGATTGTCAGCTAAGAGTTCGTCATGTCCTTCAATAGCCAAGATAACGTTCTTAGTAACTTGCCATTCATTTAAAATAGTCTCATAGATGGCCTTAACTTGCTCGTCTTCACAAAGTTTAGCATATTCAAAAGCAATATTCATATTTGATTTTGACAAGACCATATCAACATTTGAAAGAAGCGATTGGAAGAAAGGCCAATTTTGGTACATATCTCGTAAGATAGCAATATTCTCTGGATTTTTATCGATAAATTCCTTGAAGCTTGAACCAACCCCGTACCATCCAGGGAACATAACACGACTCTGTGACCATGAGAATACCCAAGGGATGGCACGCAAACCACCGATTTCAGTAATCGTCTTACGAGCGGCTGGACGAGAACCAATATTAAAACTTGAAATAGCCTTGATTGGACTTGACTCGAAGAAATAATCATAGAAATGCTCATTACCAAAGACCAAATCACGGTAGATATCGTAACTACGATCCACTACTTGATCCATAATGGCTTCATAACGATTTGAGGTATTGGTATCGCTCTTTTTCTGCGTAATCATACGATTAATAGCTGCCGATACTAGCATTTCAAGGTTATAGTAAGCGGCGTCTTTGTTACCGTATTTATTCCCAATTACTTCACCCTGCTCCGTCAAGCGGATACGATCCTTGATAGACTTGAGCGGTTGAGATGTGATGGCTTCATAGGTTGGTCCACCACCACGACCGACAGTACCACCACGACCATGGAAAAAGGTAACCTTAACGCCAAATTCATCTCCAATAGCAGTCAATTGTTGTTGAGCCTTGTAGAGGGTCCAACATGATGACAAGTAACCACCATCTTTATTACTGTCAGAGTAGCCAAGCATGATTTCTTGGTAGTTATTTCGTGAGGCAATCCATTTTTTGGCAAGGCTAAGAGAAAGATATTTTCTCATTGTTTCCTCTGAATGATCCAAGTCTTCAATTGTTTCAAAAAGGGGAACAATCTGAACACGCGCCCTTTCCGTATCCACCAGTCCTACTTCTTTTAATAGAATAGCTAATTCTAGCATATCAGAAAGGCTAGTAGCGTGCGAAATGATGGTCTGGCGGATGACATCATCTCCCAACTTATCTTTCAAAACACGAGCCGTCTTAAAAATAGCTAGTTCTTTTGCTAATAATTCTGATTTTTCTGCGTGAGTCGCAGAAAGAATTCGGGGATCTTCTTCTAACTCTTTCAAGAGAAGGTCACACTTTTCTTCTTCGCTTAACTCGCTATAACGAGAATGAATTCCTGCTGATTTCAAGAGTTCTGCCACACAGGCTTCATAGACGCTAGAGTCTTGTCGCATATCAATTGATGCTAGGTAAAAACCAAATATCTCTACTGCCTGCAATAATTCCACAAAATCACCTGAAATCAAGGACTCACCCTTATTTTCCAGTAGAGAATCTCGAATAGCAATCAAATCCTTGTAAAAATCATTGGCTGTTTCATAACGAGTCCCAACTTCCTTATCCTCAATCAGATAGGTTTTAGTTGCTTGGATTTTTGACTGAATATCAAACAAGGCACGACGGTAAAGCTCTTTTTCACGGTAAATCGAGTTATCCTTGGATTGACGAGCCATTTCTCTGACTTGCTTGCTGACGTTAACAATACTAGTTGAAAGAGAAAATTCACGATAAAGTTGGTAAATCTTTTCATCATAGTAGTTCATGATGACTTCACACTGAGTGAGTGCAGACTGCTTCAAGGTCTCTGCTGTAACAAATGGATTTCCATCACGGTCTCCACCAATCCACATACCCATGGTGATTGGCTTAGCCTGTTTTAAATCCAGACCATGCGCTTGCGCTAAGCGCTTATACTCCGTCGTCAAGTGAGGTACAGCTTTCAAAAAGGAGCTGTTGTAATATTCCATAGCATTCGTGATTTCGTTAGTCACTTTTAATTTTTTCTCACGAATCATGTCTGTCTGCATGATAATTTCGATATAACGGCGCAAATCATTGTGCCATTTTTCTTTATTGATCAACCCCAACTTAACATCACGGTATTTACGCAAAAGACTATGAATATGATTTGTTAAATCCAACATACTTTTGCGTTGCACTTGTGTTGGATGGGCTGTCAAAACAGGGACAACATTCAAGTGTTCTAGGATCTCAACGGCATTTTCCTTTTCTGCTACTAATTTAATCGTTGTAGATAATTTACCTAAGTAGTCCTGATCAATATTATTTTGATGATTGATTTCATAAGCTAAATCCACATCCTCTGAAATATTAATCAAAAGAGGTAAGATTGAAAAATAGCGTGAAATATAGACCATTTCATCATTTGATAAGCTAGTCACTAGACGGTTTAGACCTTGATAATCTTCTTGAGTTGACAATTCTTTCAACTGCATGATTTTTTCAAAGGTCTCTGGGGTAAGCATATTTTTAGTAATATCTTCCAGCAATTCTGTTAGAATCAATACTTCTTCTTGCACAACACTTTTATTACTATAATTTTCTAATTTTTGAAGAGACATAGACTATCCTTTCTTTATTCTACTTCACAGAAGGTTCATTTGTTGATTTTCCAATTCTCGGTACAACTTAGCGCGTTTTTCACTGGCATCAATATTTAAGACAAAGGCCACTGCCACTGATAAGACTAGAAGACTATTTCCACCCTGGGATAAGAAGGGGAAAGTCACTCCTGTAGATGGAATCAAGCCCGAAATCCCTCCGATATTGACAAATACCTGAACCAACATCATCCCTCCGACACCGAGTGCAACCATGGCATTAAAAGGATTCTCCGCTCGGATACCGACCAAGATAATTCGCAGAATCATGAAAAACAAGAGAGCTAAAATAAGACTAGCACCAACAAAGCCAAATTCTTCAATCACGATAGAAAAGACAAAGTCTGTATGAGCTTCTGGTAAATAACCTCGTTTTTCAATCGAGTTTCCAAGACCTAGACCAAACCAACCGCCATTGACCATGGCAAAATAAGAATTAGCTAACTGGTGACCCGCATCAGCACGATCGGCAAAAGGATTAAAAAAGGCACTAAAGCGCTTGGCCACATAGCCAAATACTGGAATTTTTGAAAAGGTCTCAACACCGATTAGGCTGATAGTGGTCAAGACAAAGACAGAAGCGGCAGATACGAGCACCAGAATGGTTGAAAACCAGCGATAAGCGATTCCACTAACTGTATACATAATCAAGGAAACCAAGACTAAAATAGTCGCATTCCCTAAATCAGGGAAAATTCCCAAACTTCCAATCAGAACTAGGAGAACGAATCGCCAATCATTAAAAGCACGGGGAAGCCATTGATTTTGAGTCAAAACTTGAAAATCATAAATAGCTATTTCTTCTTGCTGTTTGGAGAATCGGTGAGCCAAATACCAAATAATAATGATTTTCAAGTACTCAGCTGGCTGAATAGTTACTCCTGCAACCGAAATCCAACCGTATGCCCCGTTTACGGAAATACCAATAAAACGAGCCAAGAACAATAAAACCATTTCTATCAAGATAACTAAAATGATTAGTCGCTCATTTCTCAAAAAATCTAGTCTTAATTTATAAATTAAGGCAATCAGTATTAAACTAACAATCCAAAAGATTCCTTGATTTCGAACCAATTGCAAGGCGCTCTTGCCTTCTTCGATTAAAATAGCACTGGTGGTCGAATAGACCACAATCAAGCCCAAAATAGATAAAAGCAAGTAGGGAATCAAGATGGAATAATTTAATAAGTGCCTCTTACTAATCTTCATAGTATCACCACTCTACTAGGATACAGACAAATCTGTTCCAAATTCCGTTTTATTTTCTAGTTTTGATTGCTATTATACCATTTTTTCAGAAAGAAAAAAACTCTTACCTTACAATCCTTCACAATCCTTCGAATTTTACTATTTTTACAGAATTAAGGCAGAATTTGAAATCGTAAAACTATTTTGAATAAGAGTTGCTTCAACCCATTGGCTCCGACGGATTAAGTTGCTTTCGTGAATGCCAAAATCAGCCGCAATTTGTTCATAAGTGCTCTATTCTCGCATGTATTGAATAGTTAGCATGAGGAGACCAGGAGACCGTCTAGGCTTAATTTGGGTTTTCGTCCACTTTTGCGCGTTTACGTTGATAAGCTGTTTTTAACACAACTAACATCTCTTTAAATGTCGTGCGCTGAACTGAACACCTACAAGGCTCTTAAAACGGCTATCGCTTAATTGTTTACTTGCTTCATCATCCATAGTTTTATTGTATTGTATTTTGTTTCGCAGGAAGTCTATTATCCCTTTAGTTCCAAGGTTTTTACGCTTTTAGCAACAAGCTTACACACTCCACGTGATGCGTCTGTAGAACTCAAAAGGTTCGGGGAACCTTTTGAGGATTAATTGCGTTTATCTAACAAACTCACACATTCAACGTGGCATGACTGATGAAGTCATCATAAGAATTTCACTTGCTGCTCTTTTACGTTGGCAGGCTGAACGGTCAGAAGTATCATTGTATATCATTTGTATCATGGCATATAAAGTATCGCTCTATTTTATTGATGGTTTTAAAATCGCTCTTATCATGGCGAGCCATTCAAATTTGCTCCACAAATGAGGAAAGTACCATTTTAGGCTATTCAGTTGTCAAAGGGCAAATAAAAAATCTCACTCATTTTCAAACTCTATGAAATTGAGGAGATTATTTTCTAAAGCGAATTTTATCAGGAAAATCAGTTAATCCCAATAAATAGTCTGTACTGACGTCATAGAAATCTGAGAGTTTAACCAATACATCAGCCGTCAACGCATGCTCACCCCGTTCAATTTTGGCATAAGCTGAATTTGTAAACGAAAGTATTGTAGCTATTTGCTTTTGGGGCAGATCATGATTCTCCCTCAAATCTCTCAAACGTCTGTACATCTAGCTTTCTCCTAAGAAAAAGTATAGACCATATATTGTAACTATTTAGGATATTGTCCAAATCGGACAACAGGAATTTTACCATCCTTTATATAGACTTTTATTTTTATGTATCAAGTTTTTTAAATCAAAACCACCAGTGTGAACTGGTGGTTTGTTCTGCGGCTATAAGCCGCTTCTACCGGCCAGGGCCAAAGGCCCACCGAAATAGCTTCCTCGCGCACCACTTTCCCGAGCAGGTGCTAAAGCACCTTAGTTACTTCCTCTTATTTATTTCGCCAGTAAACGGATCTACTGACTCGAATAACGTGAGCTGGTCTGCTACTCTGTCTTCTTGTAATTGATTCTGAATATATTCAGCTATCACTTTCTGATTACGGCCTACCGTATCTACATAATAGCCTCTACACCAAAACTTGCGATTGCCATATTTGTATTTTAAATTCGCATGCTTATCAAAAATCATCAAACTGCTCTTGCCCTTTAAATAGCCCATAAAGGACGAAACACTAAGTTTCGGAGGAATACTGATAAGCATGTGAATATGGTCTGAACAAGCATTCGCTTCATGGATTATTACACCCTTACGCTCACATAAGTCACGTATGATTCTTCCGATACTAGCTTTGTATCTGCCATAAATGATTTGACGACGATATTTGGGTGCAAAAACAATATGATATTTACAATTCCATGTGGTATGTGATAAACTTTGATTATCCTCTCTCATGAGGTACCTCCTGTATGATATGTTGTAGTGGCGGAGAAACCACTTCTATCTTATCATTTTAGGAGGTTCTTTTTGTTACCACGCTAAAAGCTCTATGGAACCACTAGCATAGCTAGTGGTTTTCGGGAGACAACAAAAAAGTTGGATGACCCAACTTTTATCTTTCTATCAGTATCAATTTTATCTTTGGTATAATAAAAGATACAGATATAAGGACAAGTAATGATGTTAACAATAAGAAAACTAATTCCAAAGTTGTTGAATTTTTAAAATAAAAGTTTCTCAAAATAGTTAATTGATAAGTTAAGGGATTTAACTGACCAATCCATCTCACAATACTAGGAGCAGAATCTATTAAGTAGAAAACAGGAGCTGTAAAACCAAGCGGTGTTAGTACAAAACGTATTACAATATCACGTCTTCTGTAATCATTGATAAACATTGTAAGTAAAATTGCAAGGGAGTCCCAAAATAATAAAACAACAATAGATAACAAAACTGTATAAAAAAATCTATCCATTGCGATATTTATCTCAAACGCTAACGTAATTATATATATAATAATTTCTTGAACTATCAACCCTAATATAGAATAGATACTCATCCCTAAAATATAATATAAAGGACGAACTCCACTGCATAACTTAAGAGCAAGTAGCCCATATTTTTTATCTATTGTCACCCTATAAATAACTTGAGTCATCTGCCCGATTATCAATAAAGCTATAACACCAATGATTGTATATTCTGCATAAGAGGTTTTTATATCATTAAACTGAATGTTCTTTATCGAAGAATTTAATCCTATTATTATAAAAACAACATATAAGATTGGTTGTAGAAACTGAGAAATAATTAAACCTTTACTTCTAAAAAAAGCAATAATCTCATTTTTAGCAATAATCGCTAGACCTCTTAAACCTAAGTCCGATTTGTGCCTTAATTGATCAGCCTTCATTTTTCTCCTCCTATTCTTTGCAAATAACTTTCTTGTAAGGTTAATTTACTTGTTGAAAAGTTTTTAATTTCACATGCTTTTCCTATCTCATTGATAACATCTAAGATATTTTCTTCTATAGGGACTTCTATTGTAAAACTATCATTATCTTCGATGTGAACTTTAAATCTAAAATTTTCTAAAAATTCAATTTGATATCTAGAAATTCTATTCTGCATTGAAAAATTTAATTTGATAGTTGAATTATCTACAAAGTCACGCATATCACCAAAAAATGATATGGAGCCATTTTGTAAAAAAAGTATTTTTTTACAAAACTTTTCGAGTAGATTTATGTCATGTGAAGATATGATAATAGTTTTTCCTTCCAAACTCTTATCTTTTAAATACATTAAAAATTTTTCGGCAGATTCAGTATCTAAACCAACGGTAGGTTCATCTAAAATATAAAAATCTGGATTATGAGCTATTGCTCTAGCAATCTGGACGCGTTGCAGTTGTCCACCTGACAATGTTTCTACCAAATTATTTTTTTTATCAGCTAACCCAACAATTTCTAAGGCTATTTGACACAACTTCTCAGCATTTTTCCCAAACTTTCCAGCAAGGTTCAGCCCCAATATTACATTGTCCTTCACAGTAGTATAAAAATCAATTACTGTGGTTTGAGGAGTAAAGCCTAAATGAGCAAAAGGTTGAGAACTAACTATCAAATCTTTATCACAATACTCTATTTCTCCTAAATAAATCTCTTGAAAACCTACAATAGAATTAATTAACGTAGATTTACCTGCACCATTTGAACCTAATAAGCCAATGAAATCTCCCTTATTTATTTGTAAAGTTATATCTTTTAAAGCCATTACGTCATCATAACGAACACTTACATTATTCATTTTCAAGAAACAATTCATAACACCCCTACCTTTATTTTAATACCTCTATAAAATCTTTTTTTAATTCAGAAAAAGTATCATATTTATAATTGAACGCTTTTTTATAAATATCATAAAGCCAATCTGATTTATCAAGTGTGTCTAAGCGACGCGAATTAAAATTCATTGCATACTCCATCGCTTCTAAAAAACTCATTTTTGAAAAGACGTTAAAATCATCTAAATTCTGACTCCAATATAATAACAAAACCAATCCCATAATATCCTCTGGTTGATTATTCAATAAATTTAAGTTGGTTTCATAAAACCCTGGAGTTCCAAATAGAGGCAACTTTTTTTCTTCAATTTGAGTTTCTTTCCTTAGGGCATGCTCAAAGTCTATAATATAAATATTATTTCTATTATCAATAAGTATATTATTAAATGATAAATCTCTATAGGAAAGATTATATTTGGAGTTTATTATCTCCATATAATCAATTAATGTTAAAAACCAATCATACGAGCCACTAACCATATTATACTCGCTTAATTTATCTGCAATAATAAACTCAAATTCCACAAAATACGAATTCTTTATGTAAAAATCGTTAAAAACTTTTGGAGTAAATTCCTCCTTTTCCAATTCTACTAATATTTCTCTTTCATTTATTAAACGATTCACAGAATCTCTATTTGTAAAATCAACCAACGATAAATCACTAGCTTCTTTTAATAAAGAATAAACTCGCTTTTGAGTATTAAATACTTTATAAACTCCACCTTTGGCATTTTTAGAAATCACTTCCAAAATAATATATTGATCAGGAATAGTGTTATATCTTGGAATATAGTAATCCCTTATTGGAACATTCACATTTGAAGGGATTTTCTTATCTCTTTTATCCTTGAAAGTGCTATCTTTTACGAACTCCCCATATCTGTAATATACAACCTCGCTAAGTTGAAATCTGAAATCTGATGGTATGTTTACACCCTTTACACCTTTATACAATATTTCTAATTTGTGTAACAAACGTTGAAACTCTTTATTATCTTTTGGATAAATTGTAATGAATTTCCCGACTTGTGAATAACCATTAAGCCCTGTATTTTGCAAAGAAAGTTCTTTAATGCTAACCAAAATTTTGAAATTTATCTTCTTCTCTCTAGAAAATATAAAATCAAAGAATTTTTTAGCAACCAAATTAGCATTTAATATTGAAGCGCTCAGGTGTATTTTAAATCCCTTAGATTGGGTGATATTAGACGGCAAATTATATAACCAATGTTCATCACTAAAATTATCACTAATTTTATATTCTAATAATAAATTATGGTATGCGTCTTCTATTTCAGTTTCATAGTCCAAATAGTTTAAATACTTTTCGTAATTCATATTAAGAAATCTTCTCCATAAATTTTTAGACCATCATTTAAAGCCAAACAATTTAAAGCGTGATAATAAATGTTGATAATCAATGTAACTTTCAGTCCTCTATTTTGTAATTCCTTCACCAATAATTTTATGCTATATCTATTTTCTCGAGGCAATTTATAGGACTTCAAGATAAAACCATAAAAGAGATAAGTATTATAATCTGACAATCCAGTTTCAGAATAATTTTTTAGAAAAATATCTAGTGATTCTGATAATTCATCCGGAATAATTCTTTTAACATCGTATTTATTTTTCATATCGGCCACTCTTCCTTAAAAAGCTCACAATAAAATTTTAAATTTCTATACAACAATCCGAGAGTAGTCTCACAATTTGAACATTTCACATCACTCTTAATATATAAAAAATGAATTAATCAGAAACCTCTGACTAAGATTTCCTAATTAATTCACTTTCTATATCATAGTAAGGAATTCTATTATCCCTAATTGAAAATTGAAATTTTATGTTTTATATATTAACAATTATGCGGATTGTAAATCTTGTCTAACAAAATGGCAAGTGCTACTATGTGCCCCAGAAGGCGATGCAACGCTATTTTGAATTGAAAGAGCATAATCATCCATATCATTTAAGTCACGGATTAGCAATGCTTCCTTCTCTCTTCCGACAATTCCAAATTTTCTAATTACCTTTTCAGGATTATCAAAAAATTCTCCAACAACTTCCATATTTCCTTGAAGTTCATTCAAGAAAGCTTTCATTTGACTACTCATTATATAGCTCCTTTTCTATTACTTTATTTGGAATCAAAACTTACTTGTACATTGGAAACACCTCTATTCTACGCTTTCATATTGCTGCATGACACTTTCAAAATCAAATTGCTAAAAATAATTTTTTAAAGCTTAATTTAGATTTAATTACATATATCTCAAAAAATTGTTTTGAAATTAGTAAATTAAAATAGGTTTCTGTACTTATAGGAACTAGTTATAAAAACTTCGCCCATCATAAAATATCTATTTAAGTAAAACAAAAATTTTATAATTTTTTGATTTTTAAGTGACTATAATCTCCTATCTATAAATACCATTCGCAGGACCTGGATCAATCCCTCTAGCCATCTTATGAACTTGAGTTCCTCCAGCAGTCCCTAATAGGATTAATCCTATGACTAACAAAGCAACAATTTTCCTAAACAAACTTCTCATATACCTCTCCTTTCGTTTTCTTGCATTTATTTTATCACTTCAAAATTAGCTTGTCAAGTATTTTTATAATCTTTTTTTATTTTTTTTATTTAATACTTTTTTGTATTCAAATTAGATTTAAAAAACGATGCTCACTAGAACACCGTATTCCTTATTCTGTTATATCTGCAAAATAATGTTCGACTTTCAAAGCCATTGACATGTTTTCCTCAAGTTTGTAGAGAAAATGAGCAGTCTCAAAATATTCTTTTACTGAACTTTTAGAAGAAAAATTTTCACTTACACTTCCCATCAATAAATACAAATCAGCTAATAGATAAGTTGTCCTGTACTCCTTACATTGCTTTATCGTAGCTGTGATTTTCGTAATAGCTTCTTCAATATTTTTCTGTAACCATAGGTATCGACAAACGTTATAATTGAACTTAATTGATAGTTCTAACTCTTCAATTGTGTTTAAATTAAGCTGATTCACTTGATGCTCTAGCTTGTCTCTAATCTCATTAAAACGTTCTAAATCTTCAATATCATAATAAAAATTGAATAGAGTGTTTGAAACTTGAAGGTAGTTCAAATCAGATACATTTAACTGAGGTAGCATATTCTCTAATCGTGTAATTGCCTCTTCTTTCTGTCCATAAAAATAAAAATCTATAAGAGACTTTATCCATTCCATGTAAAATTTATCTGCTAGAGATAAGCGATGGGCTTTTACATTTTCCAATTCATATATATATTTTAAAGATTCATAATTACGATTTGTGATAAATGTCTGTGCTAACTTCTTAAACTCTGATAACTCATTGACTTCCTCTACAACCTGCTCATCAAAAAAGTAGTCCATACTAACTTTTAATTTCTTAGCAAGGGCATGTAAAAAATCCGCTCCAGGGGTGAACTCTCCACTCTCTAATCGACTAATTTGCCCCTGTTTACAGATACCCTCAGCTAATTCTCGCTGAGACATTTTTAATTCTTTTCGTCTATTTTTTAATCTTGTTGCTAATAGTGTACCCACGTTTGCATCTTCCTTTTCTATTTGATTTCAATGTTAATTGTAACATGATTAAATCTAAATTTCAAATATATTTTACAAAAGATACACATTGTATATAATTATTGGCTAGATTCCTATTTTTGAAAATCTATCCCATCTCCTTTTGAAAGTCCTGTATTTAAGCGATTTATAAATTTATCTAGCCTGACTACCATCTTTTCATACCTGCCCCTTTCCAATTCCAGTTGATTCCCCAGGCTCTTCAATTTTTTCTCAACAATATTAGCACTGATATTCTCAGTTATATTCAGTTTTGAAAGATTTAATTTCATTTCTTGCTTACTTTCAACTGAAGCCAGTAGATATTCTGCTACTTGATTCAAGGTTGACATTCGTTCTTGCAACTCATTGATTCTCAATTCAGACGCTGCTAGTTCATGCACTAACTCATCTTTAATCGTGACATAAGATTGATTTTCTACTTCCAG
This sequence comes from Streptococcus sp. k-378, assembly GCF_013277505.1. Taxonomy (NCBI): domain Bacteria; kingdom Bacillati; phylum Bacillota; class Bacilli; order Lactobacillales; family Streptococcaceae; genus Streptococcus; species Streptococcus sp. k-378. The sequence goes on from NZ_VMNC01000025.1 coordinate 12,154, forward strand.
TTCAATCAAAGCATCCACTTCCGCAATCTTCTCTTTAATCATATCGACTGTCGCTTTTCTGCGTAATGGAATGGTTTGATTTTCATAGCTGAACTGTCTAATTAAGGTTCGACCTTTCATATAACAATTTTTCTCGGCAGCGTCTTTGTGGTAGACATAGTAGGAGCTGGTTTCCCTGATGAAAACCTTCACCTTATCCTCTTCCATATCAAGCTGCATGTTCGGCACAAAGATAAGTCCCTCCTGACGAATACCAAACTTGACCTTGACGTAAATTCCATCATCCACTACTTTTTCAATTTGATTGAGTGACAACTCCACCTCAAATTCATGAACGGCATCTCTGTTACTCTTGAACTCTTGATAGGACTCCCAGAACTTCTCATCGCTTGGAAGTTCTTTTTCTTTGGATAACTTTTCTTCTTGATAAAGTTGAACGAAATCCTCAGTTTCTGGAGCTTGCCAATCTTTTCTATTTTTAAAATAATCTTGGAAAAACTCTACATCATAAAGATTTTTCTGGTCTAGCTCTGTCTCCTTTACCTCCACTCCTGCAAATTGAAAAGAAACATGCTTTTGTTTAGGATTGATAGTTAGTCCAAAAAGTTTTGCTTTCTGAAGTAAATCATCCATATTCTCAACTTTCAGCAATAAAAATTCCATGAGACTTTCTATTTCTCTTTTGGCAAAGTAGTTCTTAAAAAATTCTTCTGTGTAAGGCTGCTTGAGATTGAGTTGCTTGCCACGCACCACCTGTTTCATAGTTGAGTCCGTAATAAAAAAGGTGGCATGCTTGTGACGGAAATCCATCTCCACATGTAGTAGCGGAGCATTCTTTTTGAAATCCTCAAAGTCCCTAGAATGTTCCATCAAAAAATAGAGTCGCTGCTTGAGTTCATACTTGTGATTAGTCTTACGATAGACTTCATACCGCTGGTGAGAATAGCGGTTCTCAATGATTTTAGCACCTGCGATTTTAGAAAAACGGTCAGAAATCATGCGAAGATTTCGCTCCACCTTGTAGTCCCACTTGAGCTTTTTGTCAGAATTGCTATCTACTGAATTGATAATGATGTGATTGTGCAGGTGGTCTTTATCAACATGGGTCGCAACGATAAAACGAAATTTGCCACCAGTTAATTCCTTCACAGTCTCATAACCTATCCGATTGATTTGTTCAGGAGTGAGATGATCCTCTGGCGAGAAAGACTGAATGATGTGGTGAGCGTGTATTTTTCGTTGATTTTCTTCCATCCTGTCGTGGCGAAAATCGTAAAGCGTATTGTTGATGATGAAATTTTCATGATACATCTGCACCATTTCCTCATAGCTAGGAAAGTCCAGAAAATTCTTCATGCCATAGTCCGACACCAAGGCAAGATTATTGGTTTTCTCAGGATTGAGAATGTACTTGATAAGCTTTCTGCGGTAACTCTTTCCGTGAATGGCAAAGTGTTTAGTGATGACCATGGAACTCCTTTAGCTTCTGCGCTTGCAGATTAAATTCCTTATCAACTTCTTTTATCAATTCACCAATTCCTTTTTTCAACTCCTGCAATTCTTCACCAGAAATTAACTGAGATTGATTAACACTTCGAGCAATCTGGTTGATATTATTGCCAATCCTCTTTAACTCAAACACTAAATCTTGGTAACCGTTTGTGTCAATCGTGATAAAATTCATACCAGGATCGAGTAGAGTTCGTCTCGCATATTCAGAAAAGGATTTACAACCACTTTGATCGATATTTATATTTAGTTGGTTCAACTCACTATCAGACAAAAACACTTTCTTGAGATTGGTTCGGTAACGATGTTCCATGTGCTTACCTCATGTACTTCTCACGAAATTCTTTACTGAGGGGTATGGTGTTTGCAACCTCTTGAATCAATTCCTGCACGCACGTTAAGAGAATAGATACATGCTCTTGGGTGACTTGACGTTCTGACTGTGCCAAGATTAAAACTTCATGAACGTCACGACTGATTTGTTCTAGTTTTTGGGATTGCCAGAGGGCAAACCATGTCTCCATCTGTTTTTGTAAATCAGAGGAAAGTAAACTTTTACGAAGAAAATCAGAGAAATTAGTCTCTCCCCGCTCTCTCATCAAAGCTAGAATTTGCTTTTCTTCTGCTTCTGTTAAACGAAATTGTTTCCGAATATCACGCACATCTCGTTTCATACTGCTACTTCCTTTCCAAAATACTTGTACTGACAATGTGAGCTACCATACAATGTCAGTACACTTTTCCAACAACTGATTTTCATTCTTGTAAGGCTTTGCGAGCTCAGATATTGTGTCCACAATATCCCAAAAATCATATCGCCAGCCTATCAAAACTTTCTAGTTTTGACAGCCAACGATAAGATAACTTGGTGACTTCGCCCCCAAACCCCCAGGTAAAATTCTTAGTTGGATTTTTAAAAGTTGAGAAAAGTATAGCAGAAGAAATTTGGGGAAGTTATCACAAATCAAGTAAGGACTAATCTCTAACACCACTGCATGTACCGTCCTATATTTATGATCAGCTCCCATCGTTTACATTTTCAGGTCACTGTCTTTTCATACCAGGAATTAGAATTGACAAATTTAATTAGAGAGGTATTCATTTAATTGTTCACTTCTTCGCTCCATTTCCATTACAGAAATTTCTTCAATACTATGTGTTCAGCTGACTCCCATGATTCGTTGTACTACGTCCTAAACGCTAACGGAATAAGCCGTACATCTTTCCTAGTTTACTCTCGTAATTTACGTATATAGGTTACGACACCTATTTGGATTTTAGAGTTCCTCATCCGCTATATATGGCTTCAAGTCACGATTCTGTTTGTAGAACCTTGATTTCGCTAATTCCTTCCTATCCCCCCTACCTCACGATATTCAGGCTTAGGAGTCGCTATTGGTTTCATCTGCAGCAAATATCCACAGAGGACTTGGACCTCAGATGTACACTATGCCTGTCGAACAAAGAAAAAAGTAGGCTAAATTTCTAACCTACTTTTTCTGACTCTACTCTGATAAAGCCGTCTCATATATAGACATTTTATGCTTGAAGGAATCTTTTCCTCCCTCTAATTGATTGATGATATGATTTTTTATATATTTTTCACTAACATATCCCTGTGATTCAATCCATCCGTTAACTCCATCTGACTCCATAATAACAACTTGATCTGTCATAGAATTTGTTACAATTGTAGCATTATGTGTTGCTAAAATAATTTGACGTTGAGCTTTCACATCTCTAAACTGCTGAACTAAATGCCTGTAAATATAACGATTGTCTAGATTGTCTTCAGGCTGATCAATAATCAATGGTCTGAAGTCTTTAGAATAATCACTATATGCTAATAAAAAATCAAGCATGGCTACAACTTTTTGGCCCAAACTTAATACACCAACTTCTTTATAGAGAATATCAAGTTGTTGCGAAGATTCTTTCGAGTTAATATTAAACTCCAAAAATCGTGTATTTTCTTTAGAAAAAATTTTTCGTTTATATGCACCTAATAAGTGAGAACCTTTTTTCAAAATGTCATAACTATTGAAATGAGCAATATAGTTAACTATTTTTTGATTATTGAAATCCTTCATTATAGTCAGTGAATGTTGATAACTTCCATCTTTCTCACTTATAATATTTTCACTTAACCATTGATTAACCCATGATTCTTGTTCATAATCATATATACATACAATATGCAATTTATCTGCTGCACTAATTTCTACTCCATGTAAAATATGAGGATGTATATCATAAATCGGATAATTTTTCATTATGATTGAGACTGCCATTTGTAACTTTTTAATACCTTTGGTAGTATTATGATCAGTTACTACAACTATTTCTATTCCATTTTTTATGATTGCCTCTGCTAACATAAGAAAACTAATATATTCTTTTGAACTAGAAAAAACAACCTTATCAAAATTACTAAAAAAAATTGTCTTATCAACTTTTATTTTCTTATTTTCAAAAAATATATCATATAGTTCATCTTCAGTAATTTTTCTATATTTCGTTGCAGTCCAATTAGAAAATAGCTTGTAATCATAAGAAACAGGTGTATGCAAATGAATTAAAGTCTTGTGAAAGCTACCGAATTTCTCTTTGGAATTTGTTAGTTCTTGATAAACAGACTTTATCTTGTTATTAAACCCTCTCATTTCTATTCTCCTAAAAATATCAATTGTTTATTTTTCAAGTAATTCATTAAGTCTCTTTTCCCCCACCTGCAACATCTCCTTCTCTACCTGACTCCACTCCCCAAAGAGTAACTCTTGAAGAACATCTGCTGCTGAAGTTGTATTTTCTTTTGAATCATATACACAACTTCTATCTCGTTGGTAAATTTGAATTCTTTCAAAGATAGCTAGTTCTTCTAATTGCCGTGTATTATCAACTAGATGATTTACAATGAAATCATGATGTTCTTTTGGAGTTGCGCGTGCTTGATTTGGATTGATAATGTACAGTTCTTCATAACGGATAAGAGTACTTAGATAGGACAGCTCAGGCTTTGTCGCAATCAAGGCTAATTGTACTTTATATCCTTTGTTTTTCAATAGTTGTGCTGTTTTCTTTGGAACATCAATTGTTCGTAAAGTTCCCTCTATCAAAAGATTGTATCCCAAATGACTTAATTCGGCTACTAAAGACTCTACCATTTTCCCTGCAAAATCCTTGGTGTATTCTACACTATCTTTGCCATATTCTTGCTGCAGTTCTAAATAGCGTGGATGCTGAGAACGAAAACTATCGCCATCTATGATAACAATATTTCTTTGAAATTCTTTCTGTTTAATACGATGAATTGTAGTCTTACCAGCACCACTTTGCCCTCCAAGTAAAATCGCTATAGGTTTCTTACTGGACTTTTTTCCTCTTGTCAGAGAACGAAGATTCCGTGCTAAAGCATGTTTGAATTCGCTATCAGTATAATCTTGAATTTCCATTAAGCTACCATCCGTTTTTCAGATATCTCTAACATACGTTCAATTCCATCCAAATAGCCGCTATATCTCTCTATTTCATCAAAATTTTCTACTAAATAGATATTTGTATGAATCAAGTCAGATAGATCATCACTCATTAAAATCCAAGGATTAGATTCATCATCAATGCTAATTCTCTGACTATCTTGATAACGATAGAGTCTGGCTAGTAAATTAGCACCTCTTTCTTTCACAATTTCAATTTTCAAAGTCAATTCATAATCTTCAACAGGATTGAGCATTTTATCTTCTCCTACAATATCGACATAAGATACATTAAACTTCTGACAAATGATGTCAATTAATTCCGTAGAGACTGAACTAGTTCCATTTTCATAACGACTCAAGCTATTTCGAGAAATTCCTATAATTCGTGCAAATTCGGGTTGTGTTAAGTCATGTGTTTTACGTAAGGATTTTATGTTCTTTCCAATCATAGCAAACTCCTTTATTTTTATAAATCCATTATAGCATAAAAAAGCATAACGCACCAAAAATGGTGCGTTATTTCTTGTTTGTCTATCCTAAACTTTACTTCTATAAAAGTCACCTAAAGAGCCATAAATATTTATTCTTGTATTAATTTTTTCGATGCGCAAACGATATCTACAAATACATCTATAACGATTCACCTTTTAGGATTTTTATTGTCAAAATTGTCTTTATCTACAAAGACAAAATGCTTATAAAATAGCTTGAAATCAAGGATTATCACCTTTTTCGTTGTAGCAACACTCCACATGTGATTATTAGGCTATTAGCAAAGCGTATCCAATACCTCAATAAAGTGTTGTTTTTACTGATATTTTAACTATATTGTATAGTCTACTATTTAAATCTCAATTAGGATATTTTATAGAATACCCAAAATTCAACAATAACTAAAAGTAAGATTCCATTGTATTTCCTTGTTGGTCTTTCATATCACGAATTTTATTTTTCAGAATATTAAAGTTACAAATTTCATCTCTAATATCGTTATCCGCTCTGTAGCCATTAATCATCTCAGTCAGAGTTTTCCCTTTACTACCATTCTTTATAGTAGTATTTACTCTTTTTATACTGCTTTCAAAAGGCTCATATGTTTTATACTTAATTACTTCGTCTTTAAAATTAAATAAAGGTGTATCCGGCTTAGCATTCCATAAAATAATCAACCACATTATAGCATTATAAAGCTGCTTTGCAGTTTCATTCCACTTTTCAGGTTGTAAATTTCCACTCCCTGTATTGTCATATTCTTGTCTATTATTTACATGAGAATCACCTACAAGCGGATTAAAAAGAGGTAGCCCTTTGTAATTAATTAGTTCTAAAAAATCCCTTGCCGCACCCATGCAACACTGAATAACTTCCTTCTTGCCATCAATTTTACTCTCAGCGATAAATACATAATATTCATCTTCAATAGTTGCTCCTGCATCACTATGTTTTTGTTGATTTGCTAACAGCTTAATATGTGCTTTAGGCTAAACTTCAAAATCTCTAACAATTCTTTGTCTTGTTTCATGTCCTCTACAATTCATTTAAGTTCTCCTTTACAAGTTTAGTAACTAGCCTTATTATACTATATAAGATATGAAATGTACCATAATCTTCATCAACTAGTTTTTAGAAAATCACAAATCCATCTGGAGAGATGACAAGCTGATTCTCCAATTCTTGGCAATTGCTTGCTAGTGCTACTGCTTCTTTCTCTAAAAGATAATCTTCTGTTGATTGGTTGAATATTGCTTTGAGGATCCGTCCTTCGTATTTCCATTCCAGAGCTACTAGATCAGATTTGATTTCTTGAAGGCTATACTTGCCATGCGAAATGATTACTGACGCGTATTTCCGAATCTTAATTAGCCTCTTCATAAAGTTCAGCATATCATTGTCACTTGATACACGTTCCCAAGGCATACAACGACGGCAATCTGGATCTGGTCCTCCAGTCAAGGCTAGCTCGGTTCCGTAATAAATGCACGGTGTTCCTTTTTGTAAAAAGAGAAAGGCTAAGGCTGATTTAACCAGTTGAACATCTTCATTGGCCGTCCACAGGATTCGCTCTGTATCATGTGAATCCAAGAGATTAAACATGACCTCTGAAATCTGCTGCTTGTAATACATAGACTCTCCATTGATTTCATCGATGAACTGGTCTGTCTTCTTAATTCCTCGTAAGAAATAGTCCTTGATACTATCAGATAAAGGATAATTCATGACGGCATGGAACTCATCTCCATTTAGCCAAGGCTGAGATGTATGCCAGACTTCTCCTAGGATATAAAGATCAGGATTTTTAGCTAAAACTGCCTTACGAAAATCCTTCCAGAACTGATGGTCAATCTCATTAGCCACATCCAAACGCCAAGCATCGATATTAAACTCTTCAATCCAATAAGTCGCAACCTTTAAAAGATAATTCTTGACCTCTGGATTGGCTGTATTTAGCTTAGGCATATAGTCCTCGAAACCAAAAACATGATAGGGTAAGTCTCTCTTATTAACTAGCTTTTCAGTTGTCACTGGGAATTGTTGAATATGGAACCAATCCTTATAAGCAGACTGTTCACCATTTTTGACGACATTTTTCCATTGAAGAGATTGCGAACCAATATGATTAAATACCGCATCCAGCATGACTTTCATGCCACGATGATGCGCTTGATCCACCAGTTCCCGAAAGGTCTCCTTGTCTCCAAAATGATGGTCAATTTCAAAGTAATCTGTCGTATTGTACTTGTGATTGCTTGTAGATTCAAAGATGGGACAAAGATATAGTCCAGTAATACCCAAGTCTTGCAAGTAATCCATATGATCAATAATCCCCTGTAAATCACCACCAAAGAAATCATCGCTCTTAGGTGTGACAGATGAATCCCAGTCTAAAGTCCCTTCTGGGTTTAATAGAGCATTGCCATTGGCAAATCTTTCAGGAAATATCTGATACCATACCGTATTTGAAACCCAGTCAGGAACCTTGCAGGCATCAATCTCATGAAGATAAGGCAACTTAAATCCATTCCCAATTGCATGAAGATTTTCTAGAGAATTTTCCACACACCCTTTATCGCCATACAAAATATTTTGACCTTCTGTATCTCTGAGCTCAAAGAGATACTGGATACGTGCAAAGTCAACTGACACTTCAACCTGCCAATGGTCAAATAAGGTACCAGAAGTTATCTTGACCATTTCTTTTGTATCCTGATAAAACTCCTCCATAAAGATAAAAGGGTCCCCATAGTGCAAGTTGATGCTTTCAATGTCCCCTTTCTTAGTTCGAATTCGAATATGGAGTTTCTTATCCTTATAAAGATAGGCATACTCCGACTCAGGCCTATGGTAAATAGCACTCAATTCCATCAATTTGTCTCCTAAAGTATTCATTCAAATTTTACGCAAACGTTTTCAAACTCAATGAATCCAGTATACTATTTTTGTAAACTATTTGCAAGGAATGTCCGTTGTTAAAGGAACTATCTTTTAAAGTATACAAAAAGCCTTAAAAAAGGCTTTCTCTATATACTAATCCTCTTTCGGTTTTGAAAATACTTCTACTCGCTGAGCTAGGACTTTGATTTCTACAGGTAGGTTATCTGATTTATCTCCGTCAACATCTGACTCCAATTCACTATCTGAAGAGATTTTAATATTACGCGCTTTGATATACTCGATATTATCATTTGCGACAACATCCCCTTTTAATAAATCAGGAATGACGGATAATTTGGAGAATATAGAGGCATCTTTCAGAATCAAAATGTTGGCATAGCCGTCCTTGTTTTCTTCAAAGATTTTCTTATCAGCGAAGTAATTTGTCAAAAGGACCAAAACATGGCTAGCTTCACCAACATAATTTCCATTTTCTGTCTCAACCTTAATGTTAAAGACCTGATCTGTCATGACAGACTTCATGGTATTTACAGCATAGGTTAAAATACCGAATTTTGTTTTGTCCTCTATTTCAACATTGTGAATCGCCTCAGGCAGAGAACCGATACTAAAGATATAACCAAAATAGTTGTCATTTGCTTTACCGATATCAATCTTATTGGTTAAATCAAAATCCAGTTCGTCAATTGCGCCATCGATGTCTTGATTGATTTCCAAAAGTTTTGTAATGAGGTTACCCGTACCGCCTGGGATAATCCCTAACTTAGGAATGTAGTCTCTCTCATCAATACCTGAAATGACTTCATTGACAGTTCCATCTCCACCAAACACAACCACTGCATCATACTGCTCACGAGAAGCTTCTTCAGCAAAATGTGTTGCATCCAGCGCTTTTTCGGTAATTTTGGTTTCAACATATTCAAAGTATTCTTTTGCTTTATTCTCCAGCTTTTCTTTGTAATCCAAAGCCTTCTCGCCACAGAAGTAGGGTTGATAATTACCATTGCTTTTTTCATTGATTTTATCCTTAATTTTAAACAGAAATGTTTACATTTCGTCGTATGCAAGTAAATGTAATCCTATTATACAATGAAAATACAGAAAAGAGAAATCTGACGTACTGGAGATTAATACGCTTTTATTCTATTTTCCCATCGCCTAACTACATCCTTTAAGGGTTCATCCAAGTAAGAATAGGCCTTATCCTTGATCCAATCAGGAATACCGTAAGCTGCCTCTGCTATGCTACAAGTGATTGCTGCGAGAGTATCACTGTCGCCACCAAGTGAGATGGCATTTCTTATCGCATCTTCGAAGTCTCTACTTTCAAGAAAGGCGATAATGGCTTGAGGGACAGTTTCCTGACATGTTTCGTTAAAACGATAGTTAGGACGGATTTCATCTAAAGTTTGAGATAGATTGTAATCGTATTCTTTTTCTATATAATCCTTAATTCGTCTTTTACACTCTGTAGGATTGTCGTTAATTGATTGCTCGTACTCTCTACAATAACCACCAAAGTAAAAACGACATAGAAAGATAGCATCAGCTGTAGCCATAGCGCCTTTGACACCTTCTGGATGATTATGAGTTACCTCTGCAGAAAGACTCGTAAGTCCTCTAGATGATGGCCATATACCAGTTTTCGCATAAAAACCACAATCCATGATCCAAGCACATGGAGAAATACGCATAGCTGATTCATTCCCAAAGCTATTATAAGGCTCACGGTTATCGCTGTTTAGCCATGCATTAAACCGAGCACCGTAATCAGCATTCGGATACATTCTGCCATATTTCTTCATCGCGTCAATGAAGTCGTCTTTTTGTCCACCATTCATAATTGCTTCTGCAACAGCACAGGTCATAACCGTGTCATCTGTAAAAAAGCAGTCCTTCCGAAATAAAGGAAAGTCCTTTGTTTTGATATTGTTCCATTCGTAAACAGAACCGACAATATCTCCAGTAATTGCTCCAAGCATCAGATTCCTCCTTGTTCATTTTGATGCTTTTTATATTGGTTATCTACCATATTTATTTTAGAAAATAACATCCTGTTGGATTTTAAAAATTTCATTTTTTTCAAAATAGGGTTTTACCATTTCTTTCCACCTAGCTCTATGAAAATTGATTGATTTTAAAGGAGATAGGCCACAATTTCCCAATGCATAACTATCATTTACTTCAACAACAAGTGTTCTGCCATCGCGAGTAACACCGATATCTAGTTCATAAGCTATTGGCGCATCTTTCCAACATGATATCGCTTCATCAATTACACTTGCATCAAATTGTGCATGATAATCACCTGTATAGGGTCGAACATCTAATACGCGACCATCTAACACAAAACAACGCCATTCAGCTATGAATTCTACAACCTCACTAATCCATATAGGATAGTCGAAAGGTAGACCAATACCTATTAAATCATGGGTTCCATTAACAACTCTTCCAGTAAAGACTTTTGAACCAGCTTTAGGCTTAATAAATTTTCCCCAATTATCAGGTATATTCACAATCTCTCCTAAAATACCAGCATAAATCTTTCGACCATAAAACTCTTTAAGCTCAATAGGATAATCATAAACCGGAACGTTTAAGCCCATCATTTTTAGTAATGCTCTAATCTCCATTATATAATCTACAACTATATCTTCACTTGTTAACTCTTTTATTTCAGAAAAAGATTGATATAAAATAACTTCTTCTCCTTGTAAGTAGGCACCTACTTGAGCATTGTATTTATTAATTGAAACCTCACTTGGTAATTTACTTTGTCTAATATAAACAACCATTTCATCACTCCTATATCACTAGTGTCAACTGGCTTTTATAATACATTAGTTTAAAAGTGGAGAGGATTTTTAACACAGTAACTTTAAATCTTTGGTATTAAAAAATTTTCACAATATTTATAGAAATAAAATCTGTCTCAAATCAGTTATCAAATCTAGTATAAATTATGAGCGGCCACTCTAATACTTTCCCTCTAAACAAGAAAAAGACTTACACTCAAGGGTTTTCTTACCCCCTTCGTTATAACGTTTTGACTCTTTTACTAGCAAAGGTATATACTCACAAGGAACTTTGGTTGACTATTGAATCTCTCCAACTTCTTCTTTAACATATCCTTCTACATCTTCAATCTCTACAAACATTGGGTCTAAGTGACACAAGAAATGCCAAACTTCGATCCCTTTTTTTCTGTAAAGAATCGCTTCACCGTCTTCACTTCCGAAAAAGCTTCTGTCGATTTCATATCCGCAGCTTTCTAAGAAGTCTTTTGCTTTACGATAGTTCGTTTCTCTTGTTTCGACATAGGCTTTAACTTCATGGTTGTTAACGACATATGCATCAATTTTTGAATATCCTTCGATCACTCTATCATTTTTGAGGGATAAATTTGAAATCTCTTTCCAAATAATGTTTACATTTTCCTCAGGATCGAACATAAATTTAGATAAAGGAACAATATTTCCGTTAAAAATAATTTCCATATAATCCGGTATGTTTTTAGGATTAAAATACTCCACTTCAAAACCATCTTCTGTTTCCAGAGTGTATCCCGGGATTTGAGCTACAAAGGCTTTCCCATCTTCTATGGAATTAAATGCTACTAAATCTTTAGAATAATCATTTTGGTACAATTCCAATATAACCATCGATAATCTCTCCATTTTCATTATCAGGCTAATGTAAATAAGCACGTCACCTGACCAATTCAGGCTCTCTGTATCATCTCATCATATTTCCTACTTACTTTACGAGTCCTATACCCAGAACACACCTTATCGACCTTCGGTCTCACCTCGTCGCATTGGCTGAACATCTACTTTTACTTCGCTGATGCTTCAACTCGTACAAGCAGTGATACCGCCTCAGCGTGATGCCTCAGTGGGACTCAAAAGGTTCAGGGAACCTTTTGAGGATTAATTGCGTTTCTCTAACAAACTCACACATTCGACGTGATGCGTTTGAGGAAATAGATCCACCGGCTGGACTTTCTTCAATTCATATCCCAATTCTTGGTAGAGTTTAATATCACGCGCCATGGTTGCGACATTGCAGGAAATATAGGCGATGCGGTCTACTCCTGTTTGAGCGCTTGCTTTGATAAAGCTATCGGTCAATCCCTTTCGTGGTGGGTCGACCAAGATAACGGTTGGTTGAATACCTTCCTTGAGCCATTTCTTCATGGCATTTTCAGCCGTATCACAGACATAGTGGGCGTTTGAAATATTGTTCAGCTGAGCATTTTTTTTACTATTCTCAACCGCTTCTGGAATCAGTTCAACACCGTAGACTTCTTTAACATGCTTGGCGACTGATAAACCAATGGTTCCAATACCAGAATAAGCATCAATAACCACGTCATCTTTTTTTAACTCTGCAAAGTCAATGGCTGTTTGATAGAGTTTCTCCGCCATTTCAGTATTGACTTGGTAAAAGGCTGGGCCAGCGATTTGGAAGTCATTTCCCAACATCTGGTCCGTAATATAGTCTTGACCATAAAGAGTGCGCCACTCCTTACCAAAAATCGCATTGGTATTCTGGTCGTTGATATTTTGCATGACAGACACAATCTCTGGGAACTGCTTGATAACTTGTTCAATCAATTGGTCAACACGAAAAACTTTTGGACGAGTTGTCACCAAAACGACCATGATTTGTCCTGAATAGTGACCACGACGCACCACAAGATTCCGAATCAATCCAGACTGTTCCTTTTCGTCATAAGGTTTTAAATCAAAACGACGGAGCAGGTCTCGAAGAGCTACTACGACTTGGTCAATGACAGGATCCTGGATAAAGAAATCTTCAAGGGGCATGAGGTTGTGCGAATTCTTACGGAAAAATCCTGTTTCCAAGACACCATTCACTCGACGAACGGGCACCTGCGCCTTATTGCGATACTTGACTGGATGTTCCATACCAAGCGTTTCAGCAACTTCTACATCTGCAATTCCAGCAATCTTGTAGAGACTGTCCTTGACTTGCTTGGTTTTAAACTTGAGCTGTTCTGGATAAGAAAGGTGTCCTAAATCCGCGATTCCTGAACGCAGGTAAGCCAAATCTAGATCTTGATTACGGTGTGGTGACTGGACAAGGTATTTTTCAACTTTTCCAAAGCCAATCTTTTTATTGACCTTGAGGACACGCATGAGAATTTTTTCACTCGGTAAAGCATTCTCTACAAAAAAGACCAAACCATCTACCTTGGCAACTCCTGCCCCTTCATGGGTCAAGTCAACAATTTCAACTTCTACAATATCATTTTTCTTTAACATTCTTTTCTCTTTCTATTGGCCGACAAAAAAGACGGCAACGTTACGGTTACCATCCATTATACCATGAAATTTCTTAAGAACCAAAACTCTTGAAGAAGGTGACAAGGGCTTGCCAGAGGGAGCTTAAGAAGTTACCACCGTCCTCTAGCGCCTTATCCGCATCAAAGTTAAGGTTGATATTTTTAAAACTGTCGCCAGCTTGTGATACGATGCTTTGTTTAAGGTCATTTAGGGTTTTAGTGAAATCTGCATTGCTGAGGATATCACTCTTTGAGAGATTCAAGGCAAAATTGATGATGATATTGATCTGGTTTCCTGTTATGACCTGATCAAGTTTGTAATTTTTTAAGGTATCTTCAACAATCTTGCGGATATCTTCTTCTGTCAGATTTCCCTTGCTTTCTTTAGCTTTGGCGAGTCCTGACTTGATATCAGCTAGGGCAACGTTTAATTTATTAGCATCATAGCCTGATTTGTCCTTGTTTTCAGCATTGATATCTGACAAAGCCTTCAACTCTTCTTGAGCCAAATCTTTATTAGCTTGTGGCACCTTGGCTCCATTAGCCTCTAGCGAATAGTAAATCCCTGCTAAAGCACTTTCTCCTGTAACTGGAATAGGGGCTGCTACAGTGATTTTGGCATGTTCCATACCCAGCGTTACTGCTGCGTTTCGGTACATATCCTGAGTCACCTTAGTGATATTTTCTGGTGTTTCAATCTTGACCTCAAGTGGCGATTTGTCACCTAGCTTTTGAATCTTGGCTGATGAATACAACTGTAAGCTAGAGTCATTGGCCACATTCATGATTTTAGAATAAACATCAGGTGTCATGGTCTTGAGTTCTTTGGTATCTGTTGAGGCATTGTACCCCAGTTTTTTAAGAGTTTGATTTTTTTGGTCTTCAGATAGGGAAGAACCTAGGACATATTCAGGTTGGACATAGGTTTCATCGATAACTTTTTGAACATCTGTTGCTGCATGGACGCTATTCATAGCTGTTACTGCCCACAAGATCGCAGCGCTAGTCAGAAAGAGTTTCTTTCTCATAGGGAATTTCCTCCTTTACTTCTTTAGAGTAATATATCTATCTTAAAGAAAACTTATAACAAAAACACCTGGTCTAGCCAGATATTGAAAAGAGAATGAAACATTTGATGATGTAAAGGTTAAGTCGTACCTGTCTAGAATAATAATAGTTTCCTCCATTTACATAGAGTTCAGCACCGTGAAAAATGGAAATGGGGTGAATATAACTATAAGTCTTTCCAGTCGTATTACCAAGCAAGGGGGCAACAGTCTCACGAGAGTACTGTTTGGCTAGAGCCAAGGTATTTTCCTTGCCATTTTGGGCGATAAAATCGATATAGGCAGGTCCAAAATTATAGGCTTGAACAGCTGTCCAGATATCTACACCCTTCTTCTGCGCCAGATAGAGATTGCCTGTCAGAGTTTGAATGCCTTGCCGAATGCTAGAGGCATTATCATTGATGGTGTTGGTTGAACCACTTGCAGACTCACTAGACTGCATAACATCGCCTTCTTTTCCTTTTGTTTCAGTATAAATCATAGCAAGCACAAGCTCTTCGTTTGCTGGAGTGTCTTTTTCACTCAAGATTTCTCGCACCATGGGTTGATAGGTCATGACTTGTTTGACATCTTGATGAACGCGGTAAGCTTTATAGCCAGCAAAAAGGAAGACTGCTAGTACAAGCACTCTTCGAATTCGTTTAAACATTATTTACTTTGGATATCCTCGATATTTTTGATTAAGATAGAGTAGGTTCCATTTTCGTTTTGGGTAAACTCAACAGACTCGGCGTCTTGATAGACGTTATTGGGAACGATGAGTTCAATTCCATTTGATAAGGAGAGTTTTTGGTTTTCAAATTTCTTTAATTGGCGACTGGC
Organism: Streptococcus sp. k-378; assembly: GCF_013277505.1. Lineage (NCBI taxonomy): Bacteria > Bacillati > Bacillota > Bacilli > Lactobacillales > Streptococcaceae > Streptococcus > Streptococcus sp. k-378. The sequence continues at coordinate 27,735 of NZ_VMNC01000025.1, forward strand.
ATCAATTTCATCAAATTGAACAGGTTCTGGTACGGCTTCTTTGACTTGGTCAATAAAGCTCAAACGAGCCGTCAGATTGTTGTCAAAAAGGTCATTAGCCAATTTCTCAGGTGACAATTCATTGCTTTCTTCTAGATTGTTGAAAATAGCTGATTTGACCTTGGATTGAAATTGAAAATCATCTGTGTTAAAAGATTCGGCAATTCTCTGGGCTGTTTTTTCCAGTTCCTTGATGGATTTCTTAGGTGAAATCTTGGGGGCAACAGCTAGGAGATTTTCTGAAAAATAGTTCAAAAAAGTCCCGTTGTACTTGATTCGTTTTTCAATCAGATGGTACTTGCGACTCTGAAGATTGACTACCAAGGCCTCGTCAGCACCCGTTCCAAATCCAGGCAGATTATTCTGAGTCAGCTTGATTGGATTATCAACTTCTCCTCCAAGGTGAGTCAAGGTCTCACGCAGAGCAATTCGTAAGAAAGCAAAATGTTCTACACCTTCTTTAGAAAATTGCACAAAAATCAAGTCATTGGTCTTAAGATTTTCTGAAATGCTGAACTCCTCTTTCCAGAGATTAGCCAGTATTACTGATGTCTCCAACAAATCGTCTGTGATATGATTGAAGAAGGGATTTTCTTCTTCGAAAATCCCAGTCTTGGCTTCATCTGAATACACACGTTCAATTTTTTTACGCAGGTATTCTTCGATTTTTGGAGTAATATTGAGAAGCTTATCCGCTAGGAACAGCTCGGTATCATCCGGACTGAACTGGTGAATAATGGCTTTCTTAATATAAATATCCATAAAAGTTTTAGTCCTCGTATAATGGGAAGGCATCTGTCAATTCTTTAACTGCACTTCTCACTTCTTCTAAGACAGCTTTATTTTCTGCATTTTTAAGGGTTTTAATGATGAGTTCAGCCACTTTGCGACTTTCTTCTTCACCAAATCCACGTGCAGTAATGGCTGCAGATCCGATACGAATACCACTTGTCTTGAATGGTGACAAGGTTTCATATGGGATTGAGTTTTTATTTAGGGTAATATTGACTTCATCCAGCAAGTTTTGAGCAACTTTTCCGTTTTCTACAACCTTAGTCACATCCACTAGGAAGAGGTGGTTTTCAGTCCCACCAGAAATAATACGAAAATCAGGGTCTTGTAAGAAGACAGCTGCCATAGTCTTGCTGTTCTTGATAACATTAGCAGCATATTCCTTGAAGGCTGGATCCAAAACTTCTTTGAAGGAAACAGCTTTAGCTGCTACAACATGCTCCAAAGGGCCGCCCTGAATACCAGGGAAAATAGCTGAATTGATTTTCTTAGCAAGTTCTTCGTCATTGGTCAAAATCAAACCACCACGTGGTCCACGAAGGGTTTTGTGGGTCGTTGTTGTAGTGATATGAGCGTATGGTACTGGGCTTGGATGAAGGCCAGCCGCAACCAAACCAGCGATATGAGCCATATCTACCATGAGCTTAGCACCAACGGCATCTGCAATTTCACGGAATTTTGAAAAGTCGATAATTTGAGAATAGGCTGAAGCACCTGCTACGATCAATTTTGGTTTTACTTCTTGGGCTTGCTTCAATATAGCATCAAAGTCCAATAATTCCGTTTCAGGATCTACACTATAAGAAACAAAGTTGTAGGTTTGACCTGAGAAGCTAACTGGAGCTCCGTGGGTCAAGTGTCCACCTGCTGCTAAATCCATCCCCATAACGGTATCACCTGGCTCAATCAAGGCCATGTAAGCCGCACAGTTGGCTTGGCTTCCTGAGTGAGGTTGGACATTAGCAAATTTTGCACCGAAAATTTCTTTTGCGCGTTCAATAGCAAGAGTCTCTACCACGTCTACCACATCCGTTCCACCATAATAACGGCGGCCTGGGTAACCCTCGGCATATTTGTTTGTCAAGATAGACCCTTGAGCTGCCATAACAGCCTTGGAAACTACGTTTTCCGAAGCAATCAACTCGATATTATTCTGTTGGCGTTCTTCTTCTTTGGCAATAGCATTCCAGAGATCAGCATCGTATGCTTTAAAATCATCTTTGTCAAAAATCATAGGTCTTCTCCTTTTATTGTGTGACTAGTCCATTAGTTTAATTTTCTTATTAGAAAATCAAACTAAAAGATGCGAATAAACCGTTTCTGCATTTTATCACAAGTATAACCAACTTTTTCATAAAATGCATGAGCACCCAGACGATGATCGGCAGAGTTTAAGCGGATAAACCCATAACCACGTCTTTTTGCTTCTTCTTCCAACCCTTGTAATAAGCTTTTACCAATACCTTGACCTTGCGCTTGAGGTGAAACTGCTAAAGCTAAAATATTAAATCCTGCTTTAGAATAAAGTGATTCATAGACCTCAGCGTGGACATATCCAAGCAAGGCATGACTAGCTTCATTCTCATAGCCAAGTAGGAAATGATGGGAATCCTGAGATAGTCTAGCAAATTGACTAGCCGTGTCCTCTGGACTAAAAGAATAACCCAAAGCCTCTTGGTTGATCTCACATATAGCGTTCACATCAGTTTCTCTTAAATCTCTTAGCATCTCATTCCTCCTCAAAAGAAATCTCTGGCAACTGAGCAAGAATATCTTCTCGCTTAATGGCCCCTTGGCGTAAGATTTTCACCTTGTCTCCAGACAAGTCCAAAATAGTCGAATCCTGTCCAGTTAGAAAAGCATCGTCTTCTAGACCCAAAACCTCTTGGTCAAAATCCTTCAGAATTTGTTCAAAGGTTACACCACTTGACTGACCTGAAATATTGGCAGACGGCCCAATCAAGGGTCCCGTCTCTCTAATCAAATCAAGCGTGATGGGATGACTAGGCATCCGAAATCCCACCGTTGCGAGACCCGAATTGACCCAATAGGGAACTCGGTCATTAGCTTCGAGAATAATGGTCAAGGGACCTGGTAAAAAGGTCTCTACAAGTTTTTGAAGATAAGTTGGCTGATTCTTTGAAAAGTGCAAGATATCCTCTAAAGAGGCAATATTGAGATTGAGTGCCTTGTCTCTGGGACGACGTTTAATCTGGTATACATGATTAACTGCTTTTTCGTCTAGAGCCTTGGCAAAAAGACCATAAACAGTCTCTGTAGGCAGAACAACAGCTCCACCCTTTTCCAACTCTTGCCTAATCCTGTCCATCATCAACCACAACCATCCTATCTTGACCAAATTGATCCTTAAGCGTTCTTACACGTTTTTCAGGAAGATGCTTCCTAAAAAGTTCAGGAACACTTTGACCTTGCTTGTATCCAATTTCAAGGTAAATCTTACCACCATCTTTGAGATAGTCTTTTGCATCTTCCGCAATTCTACGGTAAATAGCTAGGCCATCCTCGTCTGCAAAGAGAGCTAGATGAGGCTCCGAATGCAAAACATTCAAGCCAACCTCTGACTCATCTTCACGAGAGATATAGGGTGGATTGGAAACAATTATATCATATTTTTCAGAAATTTCTGTAAAACAGTCAGATTTTTTTAAAAATATTTGAAGATTTTGATTTTTAGCATTTTCGTTAGCTAAATCTAAAGCATCTTGGGAAATATCTGCTGCTGTCACTGACCAATCTGGTCTATTTTTTGCTAGAGCGAGAGCAATAGCTCCACTTCCTGTTCCAATATCCAGAACTGAAAGATTCGTCTCAGGATTTTCAGCCAGGATAAGCTCCACCAACTCCTCTGTTTCTGGACGAGGGATCAATACTCGCTCATCAACTGTTAACTGCATTCCATAAAAATCTGCCTGTCCGATGATATACTGTGCTGGTTTATGATCTACTAACTGTTGAAAAATTCCTTTTACAAATTGTTTTTCTTCCTCTGTTACCTCTTTCTGGAGGGCAAAAACAAAATCTGTGAAAGGAAGATTTTTCAGGCCACGATAGACAAAAGAGAGGCTTTCAGCTTCCTCTCCTTGTCTTATCAACTCTTCTTCAAAATCTGAAAATAATTGAGCTAATATCATTATTTATTTAATTCTTCTAATTTTTGTGTTTGGTCATAGAGCACCAAAGCATCCACAACCTCATCCAATTTACCAGACAAAATAGTATCTAGTTTTTGGAGAGTCAAGCCGATACGGTGGTCTGTGACACGGTTTTGTGGGAAGTTATAAGTACGAATACGTTCTGAACGGTCACCAGTACCGATTGTTGATTTACGCTCAGCGTCTTGTTCATCCTGAGCAATTTGTGCAAAGTGGTCAGCAACACGCGCACGGATGATTTTCATGGCTTTCTCACGGTTCTTCTGCTGGGTACGTTCTTCCTGCATCTCAACTTTAATATTGGTTGGCAAGTGAACGATACGAACGGCTGTCGCAACCTTGTTGACGTTCTGTCCACCAGCACCAGAGGCGTGATAGATGTCGACACGAAGGTCTTTTGGATCAATGTCGTATTCAACCTCTTCAACTTCTGGCATAACAAGAACTGTCGCTGTCGAAGTATGAACACGGCCTTGGCTTTCTGTCACAGGGACACGTTGCACACGGTGGGCACCTGATTCGTACTTGAGTTTAGAGTAAACCGACTGACCAGAAACCATAGCAACCACTTCTTTAAAACCACCGACACCGTTCATAGAGGCTTCCATGACTTCAAAGCGCCAACCTTGGGCTTCCGCATACTTTTGGTACATAGTTAGCAAATCTCCAGCGAAAAGTGCCGCTTCGTCTCCACCAGCTGCTCCACGGATTTCAAGGATGATATTCTTGTCATCGTTTGGATCCTTTGGAAGGAGCAAAATTTTCAGTTTTTCTTCATATTCTTCTTTTTCAGCCTTGGCATCTTTGAGTTCTTGCTTGGCCATTTCTTCCAAGTCCGCATCTCCGCCTGATTCCTTAATCATCTCTTCGGCATCGACGATATTTTGAAGGACTTGTTTATACTCACGGTAGGCTATTACGGTGTCACGATTGGAAGCTTCTTCTTTTGAAAGCTCCATAAAACGCTTGGTGTCTGAAACGACATCAGGGTCACTCAGCAATTCTCCTAGTTCTTCATAACGGTCTTCTACAGCTTGTAGTTGATCATAGATGTTCATTTTTCTTCATTCTCCTTATTGATTTCAGGGGCAAAATAATGTTTACGGCAAACCGAGATATAGGTTTCATTACCACCAATCTGGATCTGTTCTCCATCGTAAACGGGCAGTCCATCCTGTGTTCGCAACACCATGGTCGCCTTTTTCTTGCAATACTGACAGATGGTCTTGATTTCGTCAATCTTGTCTGCTAAAAGCAAGAGATATTTGGAACCTTCGAACAATTCATTGCGAAAGTCATTTTTCAAGCCAAAAGCCATGACGGGTATGTCTAACTCGTCCACAACACGAGCTAGGTCGTAAACATGGTGGCGTTTAAGAAACTGGGCTTCATCGACCAACACACAGTAAGGTTTTTCTGATAGGTCTCGGATATAGCCGAAGATATCCGTCGTCTCCTCAATTGCAAGAGCAGAGCGTTTCATGCCAATACGACTCGATACATAGCCAACACCGTCACGAGTATCCAGAGCCGAGGTCATAATCACAACACTTTTTCCCTGCTCCTCGTAGTTATAGGCCACTTTGAGAATCTCAATCGTTTTACCAGAGTTCATGGTCCCATAACGATAATACAACTGTGCCATGTTTCTTGCTTCACGTCCATTTCTAAATTTTTGCTACATTCTAGTATATCATAATTTTCTGAAGCTTTAAACGGCAAAATGTGGTAAAATAGAAGAAATCAAAACTAGTGGAGGAAGCCATTATGCCATTTGTACGCATCGATTTATTTGAAGGACGCACGCTCGAGCAAAAGAAAGCTCTTGCTAAGGAAGTAACAGAAGCTGTTGTCCGTAACACTGGAGCCCCTCAATCAGCTGTCCATGTCATCATCAACGACATGCCAGAAGGAACTTACTTCCCACAAGGAGAAATGCGCACCAAATAAGCTAGCTTAAGCAGAATTGCTTAGGCTTTTTCAATCTCCAAGTAACATTCATTGAAGAAATAGTTCAAATTTGTTACAATTTGAAAAGAGACTTGGAAAAATTTCCAATAAAAGAGCTATTTATTAAAGGAAACATTATGATTACACGTGAATTTGATACCATCGCTGCTATCTCTACTCCACTAGGTGAAGGGGCTATTGGTATTGTCCGCCTGAGCGGAACAGACAGTTTTGCTATTGCGCAAAAGATTTTTAAAGGAAAAGACTTGAACAAGGTTGCCAGCCACACTCTCAACTACGGTCACATCGTTGACCCTCAGACAGGAAAAGTCATGGACGAGGTTATGGTTGGAGCTATGAAGTCTCCAAAGACCTTCACTCGTGAGGATATTATCGAGATTAACACCCACGGTGGAATTGCGGTAACCAATGAGATTCTCCAACTAGCTATCCGTGAGGGAGCTCGATTGGCTGAACCTGGTGAATTTACTAAACGTGCCTTCCTAAATGGACGTGTTGACTTGACTCAGGCTGAAGCCGTTATGGACATCATCCGTGCTAAAACAGACAAGGCCATGAACATTGCGGTCAAACAACTTGATGGTTCCCTTTCTGATCTTATCAATAATACCCGTCAAGAAATCCTCAATACACTTGCCCAAGTCGAGGTTAATATTGACTATCCTGAGTATGACGATGTTGAGGAAGCCACTACTGCTGTTGTCCGTGAGAAGACTATGGAGTTTGAGCAATTGCTAACCAATCTTCTTAGAACAGCTCGTCGCGGTAAAATCCTTCGTGAAGGAATTTCCACTGCCATCATCGGACGCCCAAACGTTGGGAAATCTAGCCTTCTCAACAACCTCTTGCGTGAGGACAAGGCTATCGTTACAGATATTGCTGGTACTACTCGAGATGTCATTGAAGAATACGTCAACATCAACGGTGTCCCTCTCAAATTGATTGATACAGCCGGTATCCGTGAAACGGATGACATCGTGGAACAAATTGGAGTTGAGCGTTCGAAAAAAGCCCTCAAGGAAGCCGACTTGGTTCTACTGGTGCTAAATGCCAGTGAACCACTAACCGCCCAAGACCGCCAACTCCTAGAAATCAGTCAGGAGACTAATCGCATTATTCTTCTTAACAAAACTGACCTGCCAGAAGTTATTGAAACCTCTGAACTTCCAGAAGATGTCATTCGCATTTCAGTCCTTAAAAATCAAAATATCAATAAGATTGAAGAGAGAATTAACAACCTCTTCTTTGAAAATGCTGGTTTGGTTGAGCAAGACGCAACCTACCTATCAAATGCTCGTCACATTTCCCTGATTGAAAAAGCAGTTGAAAGCCTACAAGCTGTTAACCAAGGTCTTGAACTAGGTATGCCAGTTGACTTGCTTCAAGTTGATTTGACTCGTACTTGGGAAATCCTCGGAGAAATCACTGGAGATGCGGCTCCTGATGAACTCATCACCCAACTCTTTAGCCAATTCTGTTTAGGAAAATAAGAAAAATCCATGATCCTTCTTGCGGTCATGGATTTTATTGTCTTATTAGTAATCTGGTCTTAAAACCCCTGTTACAGTTGCCTTAGTCGCTTCGTAGTCACCATCTACAACAACCTTGATAATGCGTTTGGCATCTTCTTCTGGTGCTGGAACTAGAGGTAATCGAGTTGGACCAGCTTCAAATCCCATATAGTTAAGAACGGCCTTAACAGGAGCAGGACTTGGATAAGAGAAGAGGGCATTGACCTTAGGAATGAATTGACGCTGAATAGCCGCTGCTTTCTTCATGTCGCTTTCTGCAATGGCAGTAAACATCTCGTGCATTTCATCCCCATTTGTATGAGAGGCAACAGAAATAACCCCATCCGCACCAAGGTTCATGGCATGGAAAGCATCTCCATCCTCACCTGTATAAATCAAGAATTCTTCAGGCTTGTGCTCAATCAAGTAAGCCATATTGGCCAAGCTAGTACATTCTTTGACACCAATAATATTTGGATGGTCAGCCAAACGAAGCATAGTTTCTGGAGTCAATTCGACAACCACACGACCTGGAATATTATAGATAATAATTGGTAGGTCAGAAGCATCTGCAATAGCCTTAAAGTGCTGATACATCCCTTCTTGAGAAGGTTTGTTGTAGTAAGGAACAATAGCAAGACCAGCAGCAAAACCGCCAAATTCCGCTACTTCTTTGACAAACTCGATCGAGTCTCGCGTATCATTGGTACCTACACCCGCAATCAAAGGGACACGTCCATTGACAATCTTTTGTACAGCCGCAAAGAGTTCCAACTCCTCATCGTGGGTCAAAGTTGGACTCTCAGCAGTCGTTCCTGCGAGAAGAATACCATCTGTATGATGGGCCAATAAATGCTCAATCAAGGCTGGAATAGCATCAAAGTTAATGGAACCATCCTCGTGGAAGGGAGTAATAAAGGCCGTGATGATTTTACACTCTTTTAAATCTTGATAAGACATGAAAACACCTCTCTATTTCAAAGAAGGAGTTCATCTGAACTCCTAAACGATATGACTATTTTAATTCAAATTTCAATTCGGCAGTTGGACGAACCAATCCACGTTCGTGGAGAGTTTCAGCAATCTGAACTGAGTTCCAAGCAGCACCTTTGAGAAGGTTGTCTGAAACAATCCACATGTGAATTCCTTTTTCAGCATCCAAGTCTTTACGGATACGACCAACAAAGGTATCACGTGAACCAACTGCATTGATAGCTTGAGGATAGATTTGATGAGCTACATCATCTTCAAGAACAGCGCCTGGGAAGGCTGCGATAGCTGCTTTTACTTCTTCGATTGGAGCCACTTCTTTTGTTTCGATATAAACTGACTCAGAGTGAGCTGACAAGACTGGAATACGAACACATGTTGCAGATACTGCAATGCTATCATCTTCCATGATTTTCTTAGTTTCCTTGGTCATCTTCATCTCTTCGTAAGTGTAATCATTGTCAGTGAAGACATCGATTTGTGGAAGAGCATTAAAAGCGATAGGATAATGTTTCTTATCACCACCTGAAGGCAAGATTTCCGCATGCAAATCACGTGGGTTTACACCATCATTCAAGACTTCACGAAGTTCACGTTGTGTCTCAAGAATTGCTCCCATACCAGCACCTGAAACTGCTTGGTAGGTTGAAACAATGATACGGTCCAAGCCCCATTTTTGGCGAACTGGCTCAAGAGCCACCATCATTTGAATTGTTGAACAGTTAGGGCAGGCAATGATCCCATTGTGGGCATCAAGTGCGTGAGCATTGACCTCTGGAACAACCAAAGGAACGTCTGGATTTTGACGGAAGTAAGATGTATTATCTACTACTACCGCTCCAGCTTTAACTGCGTATGGTGCATACTTAGCTGATGTCGAACCACCTGCTGAAAAGAGAGCAATATCAACTCCCTCAAAAGCTGTCTCAGTCGTTTCTTCAATCGTAATATCTTGGTCTTTAAATTTCAAAGTCTTGCCTGCTGAACGTGCAGAAGCAAGTAAACGAATTTTATCGATTGGAAGTGTTGATTCTTCCAACATTTTTATCATCTGAGCACCGACAGCACCTGTCGCGCCGACTACAGCAACTGTATATCCCATAAATAACCTCTTTCGGAATTTTCTAAAAATTTCTATAATAGAAGTATTATACTACTTTTTCCATGAATTGCAAAGCTTTTTCATCATTTTTTGAAAAATAAAAATCCCCAGTCGATAGACTAGGGACTAAGAGGCATCTTCATGTGATGAGCAGGTTCACACAACTCATCAAGGTCCGCTCCTGCGTTATGACCTCCTTATGCTCAATAGTAGCCCGAAGACTACCTATCGACTCATCGCACCTTCTATTCTACTAAAGAGAATGACTTTTGTCAACAGACGAAACGCTTTAACTTCATTTATACAGGTCAATAAGAAAAACCTTGATCTCCCAAGGTCATTTTGTTTCTATCATGCTAATTGCCGGGATTGAACCGGCGACCTCATCCTTACCATGGATGCGCTCTGCCAACTGAGCTAAATCAGCTTACTTGAAAAGTATACTATAATCAGAAAAGCTTGTCAAGTTTCCTTAGAAATTTTCTATAAGAAAAAGCCAGGTAAAGGCTACCTAGCTTATCTTCTTCTATTTGCTTAAATCAATTCGACGACCAATTTTACCGATAATAATCGCTCCAATAATCAATGAGGCAAATTCACCGATACCTGTTGTAAACCAAGTAAGGAAAAATGGTAATTCTGCTACAATATTTAACTCTGCAGCGATAGTAAACATGGAAATTGAAAAGAGGATTGAAAAGAAGAAATGATCTTTTCGAATCAATCCGTTAAAGAGGTAATCCTTGCTATATTTTGCAAAAAGCCAAACACCTAAACTGAGGAATACCAAGGTTGATCCGCCACCAACAAAAACATCTAGTAGTCCGAAGCTAAAGAAATTAGCAATCATACAACCGATAGTAACTCCGATGATGTACTTGGGATTGTAAAAAGCCATAAAGTTCATCATTTCTGAAATACGAAACTGATAAGCACCATAGCTGATGGCATTTAGGGGCGGTGTGACAGTCAAAACGACATAAATAGCAGCAACGATTGCAATGTCTGCAACATCACGAATAGTTAATTTTTTCATCTTTTCTCCTTTAGCGGGTTATCCGCGTGTAATATGCTTGGTGAAAGAAGCTAAGCACCAAGGGTTGCTTTATTCAACCTTACTAGTATAGCACAATAGCCTACTTTATGCTATACTTAAAGCATGAAAATTCGTATTCAAAAATTTTTTAACAACGAAATCTTAGCCTATCTCTTTTTTGGCCTTGCGACAACTCTAGTTTCGATTCTCTCACGACTAGTCATTTATCAACTAAATCATCAGGAACTCTTTGCTACTGCCCTAGCAAATAGTATTGGTATCTTATTTGCCTTTATCACAAATGATACGATTGTATTTAAGCAAGCAAGGAATAATCGCCTTATTCGTTTAGTGAAATTTTCTCTTGCCCGCCTTTCTACTTTTCTGTTAGACTTGTTTTTAACTTTTCTCTTTGTAACCCAATTTCCTCACATCATAGGTCAATTCGTAAATGAAAACATTGATAAGATAAATGCTATTGAAACAATAATTGCACAAATACTCATTATTATCATCAATTATATCTTGAGCAAGGTCTATATTTTTAGAAAATAATGCTCCATTTATGAGCCTTTTAATTGCCTTCTATAATGATTTAGGATACAATGAAACACGAAACGTTGAAAGGAAAACAGTATGTTAAAAAATCTAAAATCATTCTTGCTTCGAGGAAATGTTATTGACCTTGCTGTCGGTGTTGTCATTGCCTCTGCTTTTGGTGCTATCGTTACTTCACTTGTAAACGACATTATCACTCCTCTTATTTTAAATCCCGCTTTGAAAGCTGCTAAAGTCGAACGTATTGCTCAACTTTCTTGGCATGGAGTCGGCTATGGTAACTTTTTAAGTGCTATTATCAATTTTATCTTTGTGGGTACCGCCCTCTTCTTTATTATCAAGGGTATTGAAAAAGCACAGAAACTGACTGGCATAAAGGAAGAAAAAACTGACGAAAAAAAACCAACCGAATTGGAAGTACTTCAAGAAATCAAAGCTCTTCTTGAGAAAAAATAATCGTTTAAAAGGATCTAGCACAAAGCTAAATCCTTTTTCTTTACTCTTTGGGCAACTTGCCTACTTTTTCTAGCATCTTCTTGATAAGATAAGGCATCTTAACATTCTCCCGTCCTTTTTTCTCAATCAGTTTTTTCACAAATTCTGGCATTTGTAAATCTTGAGATTCGGCCAAAATGTTTTTCGTCTCATCTGAAGGAACTAACTCATCAAAGGTTTCTTCTTCTGGGAGAAATTCCTTAAACTCTTTGTCCTCATTGGCTCTGACTGTATTGACCAAGGCATCAATCAAGCGAGAATCTGTATTTGGCATTGGTGGACGATGGTAGTTTACCCCAAATTCCTGACACAAGTCATAACATTCCACATCATTATCAAACAAGACTTCAATGTGCTCACTGATAAAGCTGATTGGAACAAAAATATAATGGTCTGGATGTTCTGTCTGTTCTCTGAGATACTCCAAAACATCTGGCTTAATCCATGGAATCCCAATATCACTCTCACTTTGCCAGGTATTTGTATATTGATCGGAACTCAAACCTAGTTTTTCAGCAACTAACTTGCTATTTTCGAAAATTTGATCGATATAAGGATCTCCAAAATCCAAGGCAAAAATGGGCACACTATGGGCTGAAAAGATGACTTTAAAGCTATCCTGCTTTACTTCTTCTTTTAAAATTTTAGCAATTTCATCTGCCCAATAGTTTAAAAGTGCTTCTTCCTGATACCAGTCCTTAATGACCAAAAATTGAATTTGTTTGCTTTCTAAAAATTTTTCATAGCCCATGACAGAGTAGAAAGAATAATGAGGCTCCACAATCAAACAAATACACTGTTCAATGCCGTCTGCTTCCATCTGACCAATCACATCTGGAATAAAAGGGCTGGAAAACTTATTGGCAAAATAGACACTATATTCATTTCCTAGCCTAGCTTCTACCAAGGCAACCTCTTCACGGGTAATTTTTTGCAGAGGCGTGCCTCCAATTCGTACATAATTATCATAGAGAGTTTGAATCTCGTGGTCTTGAGGTCTCACTCCACGACGAATATTTGTGAAAAAATCAGCCACACCTTCAAAGGTAATCTCTTCTGGCGAACCGAAGGTCATCATTAAAATTGCTTTTTTCATAATCGCTTCCTTGTGATATTTTTATCAAGTTTATTTTATCATGAATCCACTGATAAGTAAACGCTAACATAGCAGATTGCCCTAACTTCTGTCTTTTGTTTTTCTCTTCTTTCTATGATACAATGGAAAAAATGAATTCAAAAGGAGTTTTTTTATGACTTATCCAAATCTCTTGGATCGCTTCCTAACCTACGTTAAGGTCAACACGCGCTCTGATGAACACTCTACTACTACTCCAAGTACACAGAGTCAGGTTGACTTCGCAACCAATGTCCTTATTCCAGAAATGAAACGTGTTGGACTGCAAAACGTCTACTACCTTCCAAATGGTTTTGCAATTGGGACCTTACCAGCCAATGATCCATCTTTAACGCGTAAGATTGGCTTTATCTCCCACATGGATACTGCTGACTTTAATGCCGAAGGAGTTAATCCCCAGGTAATTGAAAACTACGATGGTGGTGTGATTGAACTTGGAAATTCTGGTTTCAAACTCGATCCAGCTGACTTCAAGAGTCTTGAAAAATATCCAGGACAAACGCTCATCACAACAGATGGAACAACCTTGCTAGGGGCTGATGACAAGTCAGGAATTGCTGAAATTATGACTGCTATTGAATATCTGACTGCTCATCCTGAAATCAAACACTGTGAAATTCGTGTTGGTTTTGGTCCAGATGAGGAAATCGGTGTTGGTGCTAATAAATTTGATGCAGAAGATTTTGATGTTGATTTTGCTTACACTGTTGATGGTGGCCCACTAGGTGAGCTTCAGTACGAGACCTTTTCAGCAGCGGGTGCTGAATTGCATTTCCAAGGCCGTAATGTCCACCCTGGTACTGCCAAAGGGCAGATGGTCAACGCCCTTCAGCTAGCAATTGATTTTCATAATCAACTTCCAGAAAATGACCGACCTGAGTTAACGGATGGTTACCAAGGGTTCTACCATCTTATGGATGTGACTGGTAGTGTCGAGGAGGCGCGTGCAAGCTACATTATTCGTGATTTTGAAAAAGATGCCTTTGAAGCGCGTAAAGCATCCATGCAATCTATCGCTGATAAGATGAATGAAGAACTTGGGAGCAACCGTGTCACTCTCAACTTGACAGACCAGTACTACAATATGAAAGAAGTCATTGAAAAAGATATGACTCCAATTACCGTTGCTAAAGCCGTTATGGAAGATCTAGGTATCACTCCTATTATCGAACCAATCCGTGGAGGGACAGACGGCTCTAAGATTTCCTTTATGGGAATCCCAACTCCCAATATCTTTGCTGGTGGCGAGAACATGCACGGTCGTTTTGAATACGTTAGCCTTCAGACTATGGAACGTGCAGTTGATACCATCATTGGTATCGTAGCTTATAAAGGCTAAAAAGACGAGGTAGCTCAGCTACTTCGCCTTTCTTTTTATTCTGCTGGTTTTTCTTAGCTTCCAGTACTTGTTGTAGATTCTGTTGTTACCTTTTCTGAAGCTGGTTCAGCAGGTTTAGAATCTCTTGTATTGCTTGGTTTGTTTTCGTCGCTAGCAGTTTCAATGTTAGATTCTGCAGTTGCGTTTGGTTGGTTCTCAGCACTGGTGTTATCACCATTTGCTTCAGCATTTCTTGCTGGACTTGTTTCTTCACTTGCGCTAGCTTTTGACTGGATTTGATGATTCAAGCTTTTGTCGATTCAAGTAAAGCTGTTTTGTCTTTACTATTAGCAGAAAGTTGATCTAATAATGCATCCACCTTATCAAAGTCCGCATCAGATCCATTATTACTTTCTAAATAAGAGTGAAGCGACATGAGAATATCGTAGAGTTTTTGATAGAGTACAAGTGTCTGAGAATCTTGCTCAGCATTTTCCTTTTCTTGTTGAAGGGCGCTAGCGATACGAGTCAAAACATCTTTTACCTGACTGTTTACTTCATCCAAGTCTGCATCAGCCTTGTTTGTGGCAGCTTTTAGATTTTCTACTTCTTCTGCCAAGGATTGTCTGATTCCTTCTTCATGGAGTTGTTCCAAGAGTTGATTTGCCTTGCTCAAAAGACTTTCTACTTCTTCCTTGCTATCTGTCGCAGATTATTGGTTGCTATCTACCATGTACTCCTAAAACAGGAGAGTTATAATCCAAGATTACAAGGCCTTACAGAAATAAGAAATCCAGATAAGACAATGTTCGTCCAAGACGCTATTCGCTTCGCACAGCAGCACGGATTCAATATGCTTTAATTTTAAAGTTTAGGTGTCAAGACCTCTTTTTAGTGTGCCCAAAATTTAGAGAAGTAATCAATCAACTAACTTTTATTTTTTTCAAACTTTCAGTAAACTGACCTAAAGCTAACTCAATCTGTCTTTGTAGATGCTTCTGCTATCAGCTAGAAGTTGATCTACTTTTGCCAAGACTGCCTTCTCATCAAAAGTTCCAGGTTGATAGTTGGATTGCAGGGATGGAATCTTGTTTTTCAAAGCCGCTTCATATCCCTTAGTTTGAACCTTGATGTAGTGATTGTGGTCGCCATGAGGAATCACAAAACCTTCTGAATCTTCACTTATAATTCGATTGGCATCAAAAACCATGACCATCTTCTTCCTCATGGTGGACATGTAGTGACGGATTACTTAATACAGAACTAGAAGAACTTCCTACCTCTTCCGTGTTAGAGTGTGATGGGGGATTGTTAAGAGATGACTTAGGAATATAGTGATAGTGTTCCCCATGTCTTACTATATAAGCATCACCTATATCTCTGACAATATCATTAGGGTTAAAAACATATGTGGCTGCTAATTCACCTGCCGACAAGTCACTCTCAGGAATGAAATGATAGTGACCACCATGTGGTACTATAGTAGGTTGAAATAGAATATGAGCAAATTGATAAGGGGATTTTAAAGTAATTTCTAACAATGATTTAGAAACTATGATGTGCTATTCTAAATTCAACTCACTATATATAACCATCATCGGTAGTATAACGTCCCTGTAATTTTGCTACAGATACTTCTGCACTAGCTCCTTTATCGTCTTTACCATGTTCTTGTTTTTGGCGATTGATTTCATCTTTTGTTCGTACATTTTCTGCATGAGCTTAATCTTTAAGGTAAACATAATACTTTCCATCTACCTTAATACTATATCCTCCCTTAACCTAACTGACGATATCTTGATCTTTCAGCTGATAGTTGGGGGCTTTCATTAATGGCTCTTCACTAAAGAGCGCATCAAAAGGAACTTTACCATTATAGCAGTGATAATGATCGCCATGAGAAGTTACATAACCTTGACCTGTAATCTTAATAACAATTTGTTTTGCTTGAATTCCTTCTTTTTGACTAACCTAGTCTGGAGTCAAATTTTCAGTCTTCTTAGTGTCTTTATTACTGTTTACATATGAAACACGATTTTTATCTGTATTGGCCTGTTAGCTATGTTGGTTCAGAGCATAAACACACAGACTTAAGGAAAGGATAACAACAGATCCAGCTGCTATATATTTCTTTTTAAATTTCATAATTACCTCATTTCTATAATTATTTATATGATGTCTTCATTATTAAATGATTAAATAAATAAATTAATTAACCAATTAATTAACTAGTAAATATTCCACCTCTTTTTAAGTTGTATGTCAAGAAATTTTATATATTAATAATAAAATGAAATTCTCCCAAAGTCAGAGTTTTATTTCTAACTTTTGAGAGAACTTCATTTTTGATTCAGACTTTTTCTACTGCTATTCCTTACGCTATGAGATCAGATAAATTCTTTTTTATCACTTCTCCACTTGGCAATCTTAATTCAATCGTTCCATCCATATTGAATATAACACTATCTAAGCCTAATCCGTAACTAGCTGTAAATTTTTCTAATTTTTCTTGTACAGGATCTACTGCTGGAGCTTCCTCTAATGCTGGATCTAACATAGGGTCACTCCCCACATTCCCTTCTGGATTCAACATTCCATTATCCGTTGAGTTTTCTGGTTTTACAGGTTTTTCGTTTGGTGCCTCTGGTAAAGAATCTGCTGGTTTATTTTCTGTTGGTTGGTTCTCAACTGTTCCAGTAGGTACTTTTCTATTTTCAGATGGTTTATTTTCACCATTTCCTTGAGGTGCTTCTCCTGTAAAATCTGCCATATTCTTTTTAATGACTTCTCCCGATGGTAAATATAATTCAATGGTTCCGTCCATATTAAACAAGACATTTTCTAGCTTCATCCCATAACTTTCAGCAAATTTTGCTACTTTTTCTTGTACAGGATCCACTGTAGGAACTTCTTCTAACGTTGAATTACTAGTACTATTCCCAGTTTCAGAAAGTTTTTCTTTTTCTACCTTCTCACTAGTCTTTGGTTCTTCTACCTTTTCATCAAGTTTTGAGTTTTCTTGTGCTTTATTCCTTTTAAATTGTGGTAGAATACTTGGTTTATCAGTTTGATTTTCTTTTTCCAAGATAGGTACTTCCACAATATAAGTCGATTGATTGTCCAAATAAGCATTTGCCATGAAGGTTACAGGAATTTTATTTCCGGCCGTTCTGGTTGTTCCTTGGTTTAATTTCGGAATCGGTAATTTGATTTCACCAACTTTATAGTTATTTTCTAAATAAGCATTTCCATGAAATTCATCAAACACTCTGACTAAAGCATCAGTTCCTTTAGGCACTGCAAATTGAGGGTTCACTCTTAAATAAGTATCCCCTGCATGGAAAGGATAGAAAATCGTTTGACTGGCCATTTTGTAAGCTAAAGAGGTTGGAACTGTAAATGTACCATCATAACTTACTTCTGGATAATCTTTTGAAGCGATAGTATACTTAAATGTTTGTCCTGGTAAATAAGGTTGATCTAATTCAAAGTTTGCAATATTCCCTACTCCTTCTCCAAATACTTTACCAGATACTTTCTCCAATACTTTTCCATCTGGTGTTATTAATTTTACTAGCATATTGATACCTAATTTTTTCTCCAATTCAGGCGGAAAACTAAAAGAAACGCGTTTTTGACCATTGGCTAGAGTAAAGTTTTGATTATTAAACGTACTATTTTTTAACAAATTAACAACATTCGTTAATTCTTCTCCAGTATAAACTTTATTCCCTTCTTTTTTAGCAACTCCTTCTTCGGGTTTAAACAGTTCATAGTTACTGTGAGAATGACCAATTCCAACCGGTTTATGTTCATCAATCGGATCTGCATGATGGTGATCTCCATGCGGATAAATAATCGCATTTTTTTCTTTATTCACGACAATACTTTCACGTTTGACACCATATTGTTTCATAATGCCAGCAATTTTTTCTTCGATTTTTTTATCTAAATCTTTCATTTCTTTGGCATTACTTGGATAATCCTGTTCATGAGATGACAAAGAATCTAATCCATTATGACTAGTTTTAACTTCCTCTAAATGTTTTTGCGCAGCCTTAATTTGCTCTTCTGTCAAGTCCTTCTTGAAGAAATAATGATTGTGGTCTCCGTGACTCATGACAAAACCTGATTCATCTTCAGCGATAATACGATTAGCATCAAATCCGTATCCATCTTCTTCATGTTTCTCATGTGAAGTTCCTGGATTGATTGGAAGAGATGGAGAAGGTGTTGCTAGACTATTGTTTGGAAGAGTCGGTTGCCCAATTTGATTTGATTTTGGAATGTAATGGAAATGATCACCATGTCTTACAATATAAGCTGTAGCCGTTTCTTCAACGATATCTTTTGGATTAAAAATATAACCATCAGATGCTGAAGAGAGCTCCTTACTTGTCGTTAAAGAAGAAGGATTGCTTGAAAGACTGCCTAGACTAGACACTACTTCATTAGGTTTTGCATTTGTAGAAACTGTAGAACCAGTTCCACTGATAGGCACCATTCTGGCAATCTTTTCTTCTAAGGCAGAAAGCTTGCTGTAAGGAATAAAGTGGTAATGGTCGCCATGCGGAATCGCAACTCCATTTGGTGTACGACTGATAATCTTAGCAGGGTCAAAGACCAGGCCATCTGATTCACTGTAACGTTGGGCGCTAGGTGAATCATAGAGTTCCTTCAAAAGACTCTGGAGATTTTCAGATTTATTTGCTGGCTTGCTAGTTGATCCTTTTGCTACAGATTGCGTGTTATTGTCACTAGCTGTTGAAGAATAGCTTAACTGACTCGGTTGCATATTTTTTCCAGCCAGATGTGCTTTAGCTGCTGCTAATTCACTAGCAGATAAATCGCTTTTGGGAATGTAGTGATAGTGACCTCCATGAGGAACGATATAAGCATTACCCGTATCTTCGATAATATCAGCTGGATTAAAGACATAACCATCATTTGTCGTATATCGTCCCTGAGACCTTGCTACAGCAACATTAGAGTTAACCTTCTCATTATCTTTGACATGTTCTTGTTTTTGACGATTGATTTCATCTTTAGTTCGAACATTATCAGCATGAGCTGCATCTTTCAGGTAGACATAATATTTTCCATCGACCTTGATGATATAACCACCCTTGACTTCATTGACAATATCAGCGTCTTTAAGTTGATAGTTTGGATCCTTCATCAAGAGTTCTTCACTAAAGAGGGCATCATAAGGAACTTTCCCATTATAGTAATGATAGTGGTCACCGTGTGACGTTACATAGCCCTGATATGTAATTTTGATTACAATTTGCTCGGCCTGAATTCCTTCTTTCTGGCTAACCTGGTCTGGTGTCAAGTTTTCACTTTTCTGACTTGACTGGCTGCCATCTACATAAGAGACACGATTATTGTCCTTATTTTCCTGCGAACGATGCTGGTTTAGTGCATAGGCACATAGACTCAAGGATACGATAACAGCTGATCCAGCTGCTATATATTTTTTACTGAATTTCATAAATCCCTCATTTCAATAAATGATGAAGTTTTTTCTCAACTTCTTTTACTTTATTAAATAGTTTTCTAAACCGATTATTTAACCATTTAATTAACCAGTAAATAGTTTACTATTTAAAATTACTTTTGTCAAGTTTCTGTTACGTTTTTCTAAAAAAGAGAAGTAACACGAAAGGTTACTTCTCCATAAAATATGCTCCATTCATTTTACTACTGTATAGGAGCCGGTTGACTTTCTTTTAACAAAGCCAAGAGACTATCTACTTCTGCTGAAATAGTGTTATTATCTTTCGTTCCGAGAAGAAGACTACTTTTTAGACCAGTCAATGTCTCCATAGCATTTTGTCTAATACTAGAATCTGTTACTTTTTCTAGCAAGTCCTCCGCCTCTGCTATCTTAGCGTTAATAACAGAATGCTCTACTTGAGGAATTTCAGCCTCATCTGTAGTATCTTCAGCTTCTTCCTCTGTCTCTTCCGTATCAGTGCTTGGTTTATAAAGATTATCTGCTGAAGGATTTAAACCAGCGTGATTCTCTTTTTCATCAGATTCAGGGTGAGTTGGCTCACTTACTTCATCATGTTCCTTATCTTCATCAGGTTTACTGTCTTGGTCTGCCTTATTTTTACGAACATGGTCGCTAGCGTTACCAAAACCATTATCTGAATGCGGACGTTCGTTTGGATGTTCGACATAGTACTTGACAGTCGCCAAAAGATCCTCAAGAGTATACCCCTTAGGTGCCTCATAAAGGCCTTCGTCAAACCACTCAAATTTGATGTTATGGTAATGGTCATAATGAGGTATGATTAAACTACCGTTTTTGACTTCTACAGTATATTGAAGATTGTAAGGCATACGATCAAGTGGCACCTTCTTAGCTGCTTTCACGCGGTTGTAGATAGCTTCTGCTCCTTTTGCCTCAGTATTTCCTGAATCCTGATGGTCTGTCGAAGGAGGGGTCAAACCTTTCTCTTTAGCATAAGCCTGGGCTGCCGCTCTCTCAGCTTCAGACAAACTATCTTTTTTAATCCAGTGGCTATGGGTCATATGTGGAGTTACATAGGCATCCCCCTCATCACTGGTTATATCACGAGGATCAAAGATATAACCGTCTTCTGTTGTGTACTTGCCTGCCAACTTGGCTACTTGAATCTCATCATCAGTGTAGGTAATTTGCGAATTTGGTTTGCCAAGGCGTTCTGGGTGGGTAATTGGTGCTAGGAATGCCAATAAATCATCTACCAATTTTACTTTATTAGAAGATTCATTATTCAAGCGTTCTGCTAATTTGTCTAAAGCTTGGAAATCAGAAGTACGACCTTTATTTTCAGACAAGACTTTATGAGTCTGGGTTAACAGATTGTAAGCTTTATCATAAAATTCTTGGTCACGAGGAGCGACATTTTCTTTTTTAGCAACTAGAGCATGTGTCTCTTGAGTTTTCTTAGACAAGAGATTTTCAATAGCATCAATCTTATCCTTAGCCAAGTCTTTATCAAAAACATAGTGACTGACACCAGCAATTTCCACAACATAGCCTTCTCCAACTTTTCTAACAACCTGTTCTACTGCAAAATCAGTTTGTTTTTTCTCAGTTGATGGTTGAACTTGCGGTTTTGGTGCTGGTTTCAAATAATGCATTCCTGGCAAGACTGCACCATTTTGTCCCTTAACAGCAATCATACGAGCCAATTTTTCTTCCAAAGGTGACAGTTGTGAATAAGGAATAAAGTGATAATGGTCTCCGTGCGGTACAGCAACACCATTGGCTGTACGATATGTTATTTGTGCCGGATCAAATACTAGGCCATCAGATTCTACATGGCGTTCTGATAAAGGTTTAGCATACAATTCACGTAAAAGGCTTGAAATGTTTTCCCCTTGATTTTGATGATAAGTTGGAGTGACAGTCAGATTGTGGTTCTCTGACAATCTTGGTTGAGCTGGATTTGCATTATGACTAGAACTTGAAGAAGGACGAGATCCCTGCTTCCCATTCCAATAGGCTTGGGCAGCAGCTAATTCACTGGCAGACAAATCACTCTTAGGAATATAGTGGAAGTGATTGCCGTGAGGGACAATATAAGCATCACCCGTGTCCTCAATGATATCAAATGCATTGAAGATATACCCATCATCCGTTGTATAACGTCCTTGGGCTCTGGCTGCAGCAACAGCATTATCTGCTCTTGAGTTGTGATTATGACTGCGTTCCTGCTTCTGACGTTTAATCTCTTCTTTTGTCCGAATATTGTCCGCATGGGCTGCATCTTTAAGGTAAACATAGTATTTTCCGTCTACCTTAATCACATAGCCACCCTTGATTTCATTGACAATGTCTGAATCCTTCAACTGATAATTCGGATCTTTCATGAGAAGTTCTTCACTGATGATGGCATCATAAGGAACCTTGCCATTATAGTAATGATAATGGTCTCCATGAGAGGTCACATAACCTTGATCCGTAATCTTGATAACAATTTGTTCGGCGTTGATCCCCTCTCTCTTACTGACTTCATCTGGTGTCAAATTTTCTGCCTTTTGACCAGCCTGATCACCATCTATATAAGAAACTCGATTAGACTCTTTCTTAACCTGACCAGCTTGGTGACGACCAAGTTCATAGGAACAAACACTTAGGGCAAGGACTGCCACTGAACCTGCTAGATATTTTTTATTGATTTTCATTCTTTCCTCACTTTAATTCTTCTGCTAGAATACTCATATTTTCTTCAAGATTTTCTAAATAGGTCTTGTCATTTTGTGGGTCTGACTCTAAAGGATTCAGAGTTTTAAGACCCACACCTGTTGATTTGACAAGAGTTTCAGCTACTTTTGAAGAAGCGTTACTTTCTGTAAAAATCGTTTTAACCTTATAGGTCTTAACAAATTCCTGAATTTCTGTTAGTTGTCGTGGACTTGGTTCTTGTTCAGGAGAGATACCTGCAATACCAAGTTGATTAAGCCCAAATCTCTTCGCTAGATAAGAAAAGGCTGTATGTTGTGTTACAAATGTTTTCTGAGTCGCTTTTTCAAATTTTGGTTGGAATTTCTTAGTCAATTCCTGAGCTTTTTTGATAAAGGCTTGCGCATTTTTTTGATAAGTCTCTTTATGCTCACTATCCACCTCTGAAAGTTTATCAGCGATAATTTGGGCTTCTTCACCAGCTTTTTCAGGATCTAGCCATGTGTGAGGGTCATAGAGCGTTTTTTCATCAACTCCATCCCCTGCTTCCACATCCTCTAGTCCAGGGACACGTTCCAAGGTCATTCCCTCAGAAGCCTCTAAGACCTTCACTTTGGATTTTTTTAGATTTGGATCCAGACTTCCTGCCCAAGATTCGAGTGTATGAGAATGGTAAACAAAGACATCTGCATCATAGATGGCTGCGATATCATTTGCCGAAGGTTCAAAGGAGTGAATCCCACTACTTGACTGAATCATCCGAACATCATTCAAGTCACCAGATACTTCCTTAACCATAGCGTAGATAGGATAAAAACTGGTCACAATTTTCATCCCCTTTCCTGTCTGACTTTCCTTTTGACTACAGGCTCCTAGCAATAAAAGAAAGACACTTAACAAGACTAAAAATAAATTTTGTTTCTTCATGAACAACTCCTTAACTGTTTAATTAACTAGTAAACATTCTACTCCTAAAAACTTAATCTGTCAAGATATTTTTAGAAAAAATTTGAAATTTCTTTCACATATAAAAATCTGCTGAGTTTCAACAACTCAACAGATTCTCACTTTATATACTCAATGAAAATCAAAGAGCAAATTAGGAAGCTAGCCG
>NZ_VMNC01000026.1:0-8782 GCF_013277505.1 Streptococcus sp. k-378
GAAAGAAATTCGAAAACGAGGTTTCAAAAACAAGGCTTTCCAAACATTGGAAGCCGTCATTGATAAGCTTCAAGAAGTTATTCAAGGACTGGAAAAAAGCGTTTTAAAGTCCACTGTCAGCAGACAATGGACAAGGTTGCTTTTTGAAAATGATTGAGTATCATAATGCCCATTCTCCAAGCGAAGATTTATAGCTTCAGGCCGCTGTTCGATGGATTGACCAGCAGGTTTAAAGTTGGTGCTAGCCTGTTTCTTATCAAGCGAAAATTTTTGGTTATGATAGTGGAGAATCTTTTCCTTTAGTTCCTTGGTCAAGCTTGATTTCTTGACCGAGCGCTTGCGATTGTTTTCATAAGACTGTTGAGCATAGTCGGCAGAATAAACCTCTTTGAAGCGTCCTTTTCCAAGACATTGTCGGACTGTCCCACGCTTGATTTCATTGTGAATGGTTTGAGGAGCTTTTCCAAGTAAAGAGGCGATTTCTCTATTTGATTTCCCTTCCTTTTTCCATCGTTCGATTAAGCGACGGCTATCGATTGTCAAATGTTTGGCTTTTGTAGTATAATGGTTTTTCATCTCTGTGCCTTTCTTGTGTTTGTGGTTGAACAACAAGTATAACACAGAGGTGTTTTCTTATGCCTAGAAGAGCTTTCATTTTAATGTGATAATCGGATAAGGAGACTACTATTTCTTCAAAAAATATGTCAAAAATACTTGACACTTTATGTTTAAAAGACTATAATATAGTCAAATATATACGACACACTTCAGAAAGGAAACCAGATGAATCGTGTGAAAGAATTTCGCAAGGAACTGGGCATTTCCCAGCTCGAACTCGCTAAGGATATCGGTGTCTCGAGACAGACCATCAATATGATTGAAAACGACAAGTACAATCCAACCCTGGAACTCTGTCTCAATCTCGCCCGCAGCCTCCAAACTGACCTCAACAGTCTCTTTTGGGAGGAAGATTTTTAAAAAAGGAGCAAACTTATGAAAAAAGAAACCTTCACGGAAAAACTCATCAAACGCATTTATGGCATTTCAGGACCACTTGACGAACACAAACGACGCGAGGCTGATCGTATTGGTAATCAAGTCTTTATCATCCTCTTTTATCTGATGACATTTGGAAATCTCATCCCCGTCGTCCTCGCTTATAAATACCCACAAATTGTCGCTATCGGCTATCCTCTTGTGGTATTCGGCATTTCGATGATTTCTGCTCTCTATGTGCTCTCCCAAACCAAAAAAACAGGGATTACAGCTATTGATCCAGATATGCTGAGCGAGAAAGAAAGCAAGCAACTACACTACCCTGGTATGAAAGCAGGTCTACTCTATGGATTAATGAGTTTTTTTTCAACCCCTCTTCTCCATATACTGCTAGGTGAGAGTCAGGACTATCTTCAGTCACTTCTTGCTTTTAAAAATATTTTTTCTAGTATTCTCCAGTCTTTCTTCTTCGGAGTGATTATACAAATTATCATCTCCCGTCGCATTGCAAAAACTAAGAAAGATCAAGATGAGGATTAGGAGGAAACTCATGAAAAAAGAAAAGAAACAGTTACGTTATCCTGGTCTGAAAGCAGGTTCGATTTATGGAACAGTGATATTTTTTATAATTCCACTCATTGATACCCTAACAAGTGAAAATCCAAATTTTATCAGTTCTCTTCTAAATACAAAACATATTTTTAAAACTATACTGGGAGCTTTCTTTTTCGGAGTGATGATACATATTGTCGACTCACTTCGCATTGCAAAAGCTAAAAAAGACCAGGATTAAGAGGTGACTTATGAAATCACTAGTAACTTTACTTACCTATCATCTTTTGTTCAGTTCTCTGCTCATCTTCATCATCATTTCAGGGGACTTACCAATCAGAGAGATATTCCTCCTTCTAGTCTTTATTCCAGCCCTCAACAAAGGACTGACTTATCTAAAGATTGACTCCCCAAAAACGCGCATACTCAACTTAGCACTATGCTTTATGATTCTATCTTTGCCACAACTGATGCTCGTCTCAGGCAATTGGAAATATTATTTACTGCTGACTATCGCTAGCATTTCTTCTATCACTTATCTTTATTATCTCTATCAATTCGTAAAAGAAAGTCAGTAAAACTGCTCATTTAGGAGGTTATTAGCATGAACAAAGAAGACTTAACCACTCGCCTACTTCGAAATTTCTTTCATATCCAAGGGCCTTTTGATGAATGCCGTCAAGAGGTTATCTACAAGGCTTGCGCCCGTTCCATGATCCAAATCTTTTACTCTTCCTTCATTCTCTTCCTATTCTATATTTTGTTCGGAAGCTTTATAGAAATTGTTCGAAATGTTATACCCTACATCTATTTTGGACTCATTTTTTTCATTACCTTAAAAACTCAGAGAGCCGTCAAAGAACTCCAGCTGGAAAAAGATGACAAGTCAGAAATTGTCCTCAAAACCTACAGCAAAGGCCAAATCAAATTCCGAAGTTGGATTGTGTTTATCGGCCTTCAGATTGGCTTCTTTACCCTACTCATCTTTCATAAAGTCTTCGTTCAGCAGATGTCCCTTCCAGATTTTGTGAAGTTGCTCATGCAATTCGATAAAAGTGTTCCTTTCCTGATGTATAGCCTGATTATCGGTAGCATTTTTGGAACCCTGACCTACGGATTTCTATCACTACAGGAGGAGAAAACTCCTAAAAATACCAAACAGAAGGAGAAAAGCAAGCAATGACTTCACTATACGATTTTTCAGTCTTGAACCAAGACAAGCAAGAAACTCCACTAGAGACCTATCGTGGTAAGGTTCTCTTGGTTGTCAACACTGCTACTGGATGTGGTTTAACGCCCCAGTACCAAGGACTTCAAGAACTCTATGAACGCTATCAAGATCAGGGCTTCGAAATATTGGATTTCCCTTGCAATCAGTTTATGGGACAAGCACCCGGCAGCGCAGAGGAAATCAACGCCTTCTGTAGCCTACATTTTCAAACCACCTTCCCACGTTTTGCCAAGATTAAGGTCAACGGCAAAGAAGCAGATCCCCTCCATGTTTGGTTGAAAGACCAGAAATCTGGCCCACTAGGAAAACGAATCGAATGGAATTTCGCTAAATTTCTCATCGGTCGTGATGGGCAGGTCGTTGAACGCTTCTCTTCAAAAACAAACCCCAAACAAATTGAAGAGGCGATACAAAAATTACTATAATTCACAATCTCACTATGATTAGGTTTCTTTTAGCCTGATGAATAGTGAGATTTTTTGATTGGCTTTGACTTAAATAGAAAAACACCCCATGATATGAAACATGAAGTGTTGTAAAGTCTATGTTGTAGGTGCTTATTTCACATTTTCAATGTGACCAATGATAACAAATACCATACCGAAGCTTCATATACACTAAACAAATGACTTTCTAATTATTTCAATTAGTTTTCGCTAGTAAATATCATTTCCAACAAACGCCCTCTCAATTCCTTATCCTGATGATGCAAGATATTCATTAACTCATGAGAATTTTTGGCATTGATGAATTGATTTAACAATCTATCTTTTAATTCATATGGAAGAGAAGCCGTCTTTAGTAGTCTGAAAACTTCGTCATTTAGGGATATCCTTTTATGATCTTTCCATTCAAATCTAGCTGTATCATTCTTATTTGGCAATTCAATTATAGACACATTCGTTCCTTTAAAATGAATTCTATGTTTTCTATTGCTTGGAACGATACTAGAATATCCTTGTAATGTTAACTCTACCATCCCCATTTCCCAGTCGATTGATAATCTTGTTTTATATCTTTGACCATTTTGATCTTCAATCATTTCAAAAGAATGTTGCTTGCCTGGGAATACATACCAATCTACAACTTCAGGTAAATCAACACCCATATCTATCTCAGAACCAACCAAGGGAATGATTGCACCACTTTTTGCAAACACAGGTATCGTCGAAATGTCTCTATAAACACTTAACTTCACACCACCTGTGTATTTTTTCTCTGAAAAGAAGTCATACCATTCACCTTCAGGAAACCATACATCCACTTTTGCAGATTGGAATGCCAAATCCATCTTTTCTACAATGGGAGCCACCATCAGTTCTGTTCCAAAAAAGTATTGATTTGGAACATTATAGCTCTCATCATTCTCTGGGTAGAAATAATAGATTGGGCTAATTAATGGGGCACCTTCCTCATGCGTCTTTACATTCATGGTATATAGATATGGAATCATCTGATGTCTCAAACGAAGGTATTTCTTCATAATCTTAGATGTTGTTTCTGAAAAAAACCAAGGTTCTTTACTATTAAAGGGACTTCTAGAACTATGTAATCGAGTTATTGGACTAAAAACGCCAAACTGTAGCCATCTAGTTTGTAGCTCTTCGTCATAATTCCCCAGCATGTGTCCACCAATATCATGACTCCACCAACTATAACCGATATTAGATGCTGTCGCTGTAAAATAAGGTTGAAATCTTAAGGAATTCCAACTAATAATAGTATCCCCTGAAAAACCAACAGGGTAGCGGTGACTACCAGGACCTGCATATCTTGATAAAATCAAACCACCTTCTGCATTTTTACAACTATCCTGATAGTGATAATGGTTTAAAAGCCACAGTGGATCCAACATGCCTTGTGTCCCTTGTTGCCAGTCAATCCACCAAAAATCTACTCCCTGCTTTTCTAGCTCATAATGAACATCTTTAAAGTAAGCTTCCCTAAAAGAAGGATTAAAAAAATCAAAAATAGCAGGTTCTTCTAGTTCTACATTTAACCTCAATCGTTTTGCGACTTGAGGATAAGCTTCTTCATAAGCCCGTATACCATCAGCAGGATGGACATTTAAGGAGAGTTTTAACTTTCTATCATGAAGTTGTTGCAATAACTGTTCTGGATTAGGTATTAAGTTTTTATTCCAACTATATCCTGTCCAGCCACTTCCAAAACGAGCTGGAATGTCAGTTATATGCCAATCCATATCTAACACACCGATAGATAATGGAATGTTCTCTGTTTTAAATCTGTCTATTAAATCCAAGTATTCATCCGACGTATAAGGCCAATATCTACTCCACCAATTCCCTAAAGCATATCTTGGCAACAAGGGTGTTGAACCAGTCAAATGGTAAAAGTCTCTGATTGCTCCTCTATAATCATGCCCATAGGCAAAGAAATAGAGGTCAATTTGATTTTCTCTCTCAATATAACCAGACTGTTCATCCCAAATAAATCCTTGAGAATCATCCAATAAGGCTATACCATTTCTGCTAATAATTCCATCTTCTAACGTGATTGCTCCATCTGCCTCATCCAGAGTCCGAGCTGTTCCTTTTAATGTTTCAATAGATTCACCAAAATACCAGCGACTACCATATACGGCAAAATTTCCTTTTAATTCTATAAATAGATTTTCGGCGTTAAATTCTCCCTTATTAAAGTGCAGATGAAAATAGTCCGTCATAATATCTAGTACGTTTGATGTCTCGATATAATCTAACGAAACTTGGCCAAAATCTCTATTATAGATAAGTTGTGTCGTTCTATCCTCAAAATTTCCAGTTCGAGAGTATTCTAACCTTACTAGCTTGTCTGTTAATACAGAGATTCGATAAAACTCTCCCTTAAAAATTTTCAATTTGTTTTCCTCCTTTTATGATAGCATAAAAACAGAACGCACCATTTTTGATGCGTTTTTCATTATTCTGAATGCAATGTTCTATCTGTTATATCTATGACAAATAATAGTCAATTGAAAAAATGTAGTGGACAAAATATCTTTTAACAAACCAAGAGTTTATTAAAGAGTTATCACTTTTCAACTTTTCTAAGCTTATGCAGTTGTGAAACAAACTACTTTTAAACTATTAACTAAGATAGGATTGATAAATAATTTCAAACTCTTACTAGCAATCATACGATATTCAAGCTCACATGCTTTTTTCCTTCCTGCTTATTTCTTAGAACTGAAGAACCCGGATCGGTATATAAATTATCCGGATCAACATAGTCATAAGATTCATAACAGTTGCGCTTCATTAAGTCATCCCCAGAGCAAGAGCTTCATCTCGTAATTTTTCAACATCACTAACCGTAGGTCGCCATCCTTCAATCATATTTGTACTTAAAGCATACCAAACACTCTTAAAAACGGATCTGTTTTCAAAAGCTATTCCCATGATTGTCATCTTTTCTTTATCTATATCTAAGGACATATGCTACCTCCTTTAGATACATTATACCATGTTTCTCTGTAGCTTTTAAAAATTTTATTTTGTTTGTCATATCTAAGTTTTCAGCACGCTTATCCTATTTATCCGAGAATAATTAAATATCTATCTCATAAACTAGCAGTAGTTGTTAGTAATAGACCATATACCCAACAATTTGTTCTGCCATGAGTTTTTCATTTCACTAATTTCTTAAATGCTTCTAAATGACTTGTTAACACAAATGATTCAACATCAACAAGTACAATTTCTTTTTCTATCTTGAAGATATTTAAATAGTTCCAGATATTATTTCTAAACAATTAGAAATAATCAAACAAATTAAATATTATTTCTAAATATTTGAAAATAATTTCTATTTGTATTATACTATCTTTGAGGTATCTATTATGAACTATATCAAAAGACCACATTATTTAGACTTTTTAAGAAGACATCGTGACCGACAAATCATCAAAGTTGTTAGTGGAGTTAGACGAGCTGGTAAATCTGTTCTCTTTCAACTCTATAAAGAAGAGTTACTAGCAACTGGGGTAGACGAGGATCAGATTATATCCATCAATTTCGAAGATTTGAGTTACTATGATCTGCGACATTTTCAAACATTATTCGCTTATATAAAAGAGCAGTTAGTTGGGGAGAAAACATACTATATCTTTTTAGATGAAATTCAACATGTTGAAAAATTTGAACTAGTTGCAGATAGCCTATTCATCCTACCAAATGTTGACCTCTATTTGACTGGATCAAACGCCTACTTTATGAGCAGCCAATTAGCAACAAACTTAACTGGTCGGTATGTTGAGATAGAGGTTCTTCCTTTATCATTTGAAGAATACCTATCAGGTCAATCTCTCTCAGAGAATCTGAATACAACAGAAATTTTTAACAATTATCTCTTTAGTGCTTTCCCTTACTTATTGCAAACATCATCTTACGCTGAAAAAATTGACTATCTCAGAGGAATATATAACTCCATACTGTTAAATGACATTGTCACTAGATTGGGAAATCCAAATCCTACTATTATTGAGCGCATTGTCCGAACCCTTCTCAGTAGTACGAGTAGCTTAATATCAACAAATAAGATTCGCAATACCCTAGTCAGCCAAAATGTTTCAATATCCCATAATACTTTGGAAAATTATTTGACGACTTTGACAGACAGTTTACTTTTTTATTCCGTTCCACGTTTTGATGTAAAAGGCAGAGCATTATTACAACGCTTAGAAAAATACTATCCCGTTGATTTAGGTTTACGACATCTCTTATTACCAGACCACAAAGAAGACATTGGACATATCTTGGAAAATATTGTGTATTTGGAATTGAGACGTAGATATTCACAAGTATATGTTGGTAATTTAGATAAATATGAGGTTGATTTTGTTGTTGTAACTGATCTTGGTCACTACGCTTATTATCAGGTCAGTGAAACAACACTTGCTCCAGAAACACTAGAAAGAGAACTTAGACCACTAGAAGCCATTAAAGATCAATTCCCAAAATATCTATTAACAATGGATACGATTCAGCCAACAGCAAATTACAATGGTATTGAGAAGAAAAATATCATAGATTGGTTACTAGAAAAATAGATAAATATAAATCATGCAGCTAGCTAGATTTGCAACAGTCTGTTATCAATGATTCTACCCAAATCCTAACAAGATATAGTGAACTTCGAATACGCTATATAATACGGACACTTGAAAATAGAAATTGGGGATGAAAGGGGATCTATAATTTCTGGAAGTACTATCAAAAATTAATATCATAGTCTTATTAGAGAATAGCATCACCCACTTTCTCAAATAAGATTAAATTATAACTGAATTATAATGAAAAAGAGACTGAGCAATCAGTCTTTAAAACCCTAAAAAACGCATACTATCAGGTGTTGAATGAACTGCACCCGCATAGCGGGTGGTTTTTTTGTCTCGCACCTAACGGAGCGAGACGAACTAATAGTCACATAATCATAAGGCTGATAGTATTAATCTAACTATCAGCCTTACAGGCTATTTAATGTTTAAGTAACACTCCAATATCAAGATAAACTAAACAGCATCTAGTTCCTTCAAATAATTTTCTATCTTCATCAACATTAAAGGATTGTTATAAATCTTACATAACTCTCTTGCTTCTATATAATAATTTTTGACTTGTTCTCTGTCTAGAAATTTGGCTCCAGCATTTCCTACAAGAATAAGTAGAGGAGCCAATTGGTAGCTTGTCTGTCTTTGTTTACAGAGTTCAATCGTTTCAAGAGCTTCTTGGATGGCTTCATTATATTTTTCCTTTGATACTAGGTAGTGAGCGTAGTTGTAACGAACTCTGATGTAGCCAAATAAAAACTCTTGATGCTCAAAATTTTTTGTCTGATATAACTCCATCAAATGAGAGTAGTTTGCCTCATATTCTTGTTCACGACCCACTAAGGAATAGAAATTAGATAGAGTATTCAAGGCCTTTAAATAAATCAGAGTATTTGAAGAGACTTTTAATAATATATTTTCCAATGAAGAAATTGCCTCACACTTACTGTCAT
>NZ_VMNC01000027.1:0-16075 GCF_013277505.1 Streptococcus sp. k-378
GTTTACTTGCTTCATAATTCATAGAACTATTCTACCATATTTTGTTTCGCAGGAAGTCTATTATCAAAAGGTGTTGATATATGGGCTGTTTCAAGATTACTAAGGCATAAAGATATACAACAAATTATTCAAACTTACGGACATACTCTAAAAGAGGGTTATTGATAAATAGTATAGGAAGAGCCTTAAAATAAGGTTTTTTCTATTTATCGATTCCAGCAGGGGGTATGTAATTAGATACTATAGTAGATTGAAACTAGAATAGTGTATCTGGACTTCTAAAACATTACTAGAAATTGATTTGTCCTATTCCTATTTCATTTTACTATAAAAACCGCTCAACTGAGCGGTTTTCGTCTATTCATACCCTCTTACAGTACCCATGTTCGGATGGCATGGGCAACACCGGATTCGTCATTTGTTTTAGTGATGTATTTGGCGATTTTTTTGATTTCTGGATTTCCATTTTCCATGACAACGGGGTTCCCAACGACTTCCAGCATGGCACGGTCATTTTCTTCGTCACCGATAGCCATGGTTTGATCTTTGGTCAATCCGAGTTTTTCAGCTAGGTGAGTGATGGCTGAACCCTTGTCTACATTCTTTTTAAGGAGTTCGAGGTAGAAAGGAGCAGACTTGTTGATAGAGTAGAGCTCGTAAAATTCTGCTGGTATCTTTTCAATTGCAGCATCGAGAATCTCAGGCTCATCGATGAACATACACTTGACGATTTCCTTGTCAGCCATTTCTTCAGGTGTGCGGTAGAAGATAGGCATGTTGACGAGGGTTGATTCGTGCACAGTGTATGTTCCGATATTGCGATTGGCAGTATAGATACCGTCTTTAGTAATAGCGTGCATGTGGACACCGAGCTTACGACTGAGAAATTCCATATCTAGATAATCCTCATAGGTCAAGGATTCGCTGATAATCTCATGTCCTGTAGCAGTTTCTTGGACAAGGGCACCGTTGAAGGTCACAACATAGTCACCCTCGTCTCTCAACTGCAAGTCGTCTAGAAGTTTGGCAACGCCTGCGATAGGGCGGCCTGTTGCAATCACGACTTTGACACCAGCTTCTTTGGTATCTTGGATAGCAGAAAAAACTTCAGGAGTGATTTCCTTTTGGCTGTTGACTAGGGTTCCGTCAATATCGACGGCGATAAGTTTAATACTCATAAAATTCCTCTTCTAGTTTTTATTTGGGGTAAAATGATCGTTCTCAATCAAGTGTAAAAATTGCTGGGTAATGCTAGCAAAGATGCTGTTTTGGTCCAACATTTCTTTTGGAAAATAAAAGCGATTATCTCCGTGGCGACTGCCAGCAAGGGATTGGACGATAGGAGACAGGCTAGAGAGTTCGGCTAGTTCTCCATTTTTTTGTAAAATCTCAATCTGTGTCCGTGGGTTTTCAGATTCGGGACGATAGATATCATAAGGGAGGTCAAAGTTCTTATGAATGGCAGTGTAGTAGTCGGGATCAAAGCCGATATCCTCAACCAATTTTCTCATGCTAGCGAGTTGGTCTTGGTCCTCTTGTGAAAAGGTAATGGATTTAAAGACCTTGCGGTTGACAAAGCGTTGCGATAAATCTGCAAGAATCTTGTCAGGACTGGTCATCCAAAGCTGGAAGTAGGTATTCATCACGCCATCATCCAGAGCCAGATAGTCAGTCAAGGTCACATTTTTTTCGAAGAAAGGCAGGAGGTGTGGAGAAGTTCGGGCAAAGAAATCCTTGTCCTCAGGATAGAGTTCCTTAGCACGTTTGAGAAGATTCTGTAGGAGAACTTCCATAGCGCGTGTTGCTGGGTGGAAATAAACCTGCATGTACATCTGGTAACGGCTAAGGACATAGTCTTCGATGGCATGCATGCCATTGCGCTGAAAGGCAATACCGTTTTCGACAGGACGAATGACTCGGAGAATTCGAGTCAGGTCAAATTCCCCATAGGATGCTCCTGTAAAATAGGAGTCACGCAAGAGATAGTCCATGCGGTCTGCATCAATCTGGCTAGAAATGAGTTGTACGACCTGCTTGTTAGAATAGGTATGGTCGATGACACTGGCAACCTTTTCTGGGAAATCAGGCGCCACTTGTAGCAGGACTTGGTGAATCTCCGTTTCAGGACTTTGGATGATTTCCTGAGTAATGGCCTCATGATCTGTATCAAAGAGATGTTCAAAAGTATGGGAGTAGGCACCATGCCCAAGGTCATGTAGGAGGGCCGCGGTCATGGTCAAGAGAGACTCGGCAGGATTCCATTCTTCAGGATATTTTTCTTCAAAAATCTCCGTGATGCGACGAGCAATCTCATAGACTCCAAGACAATGGGAGAAGCGACTGTGTTCTCCACCGTGGAAGGTATAACTGGAAGTTCCCAGTTGCTTAATACGGCGCAAACGTTGAAATTCTTTTGTATTAATCAAGTCATAGATGATTTGATTATTGACATGGATGTAGTTGTGAACAGGGTCACGGAATACTTTTTCGTTCATATGACCATTATAGCAAAATCCTGCTCTTTTTGGTAAAATAGTAGGACAAGAGACAAGAAAGAGGACCTGATGTGAAGATTCGGATGCGAAATACGATTCAGTTTGATGAGCAGTTGGAAGTGATTGACCAGCTCTATGACGTTGAAGTGCATGAAAAGGGAGATTATAGCTACCTGCTTTTTTATAATGAGGAAAAGGAAAAAGTAGTGATTAAATTTCATGGTCAAGAGCTGGTGATGAGCCGTTTTTCCAATCCCAAGACCACTATGCGCTTTCTAAAGGATAGTGATAGTTTAGCCTATATCCCTACACCTATGGGCATGCAGGAGTTTATCATCCAAACGAGCCATTATCAAGTAGATGGGCAAAAGATTGAACTAGACTATCAACTGCAAAACCAAGAGGGACATCCCTTTGCCAGCTATCAATTGGAAATTACTTGGGGCTAGTCTCATGTCTTTTTCAAATTTAGCTAGCTATCTTCTCGGATTGGCTTCCTAATGTGGTAGATTAGGCTATTTTTTGGTATAATAAAAGTTATGGAAATTGAAAAAACCAATCGTATGAATGCGCTCTTTGAATTTTATGCGGCGCTTTTGACAGATAAGCAAATGAATTATATCGAGCTCTACTACGCTGATGATTACAGCCTTGCTGAGATTGCCGAGGAGTTTGGTGTCAGTCGTCAGGCTGTCTATGATAATATCAAGCGGACAGAAAAGATTCTGGAAGATTATGAGATGAAATTGCACATGTACTCGGACTACATTGTCCGCAGTCAGATTTTTGATCAGATTTTGGAGCGCTATCCCAAGGATGACTTTCTGCAGGAGCAGATAGAAATTTTAACAAGCATTGATAATAGAGAATAAGAGGAAGAAAAATGGCATTTGAAAGTTTAACAGAACGTTTGCAGAACGTCTTTAAAAATTTACGTAAAAAAGGAAAAATCTCTGAATCTGATGTCCAAGAGGCAACCAAAGAAATTCGCTTGGCCTTGCTCGAGGCCGACGTTGCCTTGCCTGTTGTAAAGGACTTTATCAAGAAAGTTCGTGAGCGTGCAGTCGGGCATGAGGTCATTGATACCCTTAATCCTGCGCAACAGATTATTAAAATCGTTGATGAGGAACTGACAGCCGTTTTAGGTTCTGATACGGCGGAAATTATCAAGTCACCTAAGATTCCAACCATCATCATGATGGTTGGTTTACAAGGGGCTGGTAAAACAACCTTTGCTGGTAAATTGGCCAACAAACTCAAGAAAGAAGAAAATGCTCGTCCTTTGATGATTGCGGCGGATATTTATCGTCCAGCTGCCATTGACCAGCTTAAGACCTTGGGACAACAGATTGATGTGCCTGTCTTTGCACTTGGAACAGAAGTACCAGCTGTTGAGATTGTACGTCAAGGTTTGGAGCAAGCCCAAACTAATCATAACGACTATGTCTTGATTGATACTGCGGGTCGTTTGCAGATTGATGAGCTTTTGATGAACGAGCTTCGTGACGTAAAAGCACTGGCTCAACCAAATGAAATTCTCCTCGTGGTTGATGCCATGATTGGTCAAGAAGCGGCCAATGTTGCGCGTGAGTTTAATGCTCAGTTGGAAGTGACTGGGGTTATCCTTACCAAGATTGACGGCGATACTCGTGGTGGTGCGGCTCTATCTGTTCGTCACATTACTGGAAAACCAATCAAGTTTACTGGTACAGGTGAAAAGATTACGGACATTGAAACCTTCCACCCAGACCGCATGTCTAGCCGTATCCTTGGCATGGGGGATATGCTCACTTTGATTGAAAAAGCTTCTCAAGAATACGATGAGCAAAAAGCTCTTGAAATGGCTGAGAAGATGCGCGAAAACACCTTTGATTTTAATGATTTCATCGATCAGTTGGATCAGGTACAAAACATGGGGCCA
The DNA here is from genome assembly GCF_013277505.1 of Streptococcus sp. k-378. Lineage (NCBI taxonomy): Bacteria > Bacillati > Bacillota > Bacilli > Lactobacillales > Streptococcaceae > Streptococcus > Streptococcus sp. k-378. Next base: position 4,417 of record NZ_VMNC01000027.1, read on the forward strand.
ATGGAAGACTTGCTCAAGATGATTCCAGGTATGGCTAACAATCCAGCCCTTCAAAACATGAAGGTAGATGAGCGTCAGATTGCTCGTAAACGTGCCATTGTGTCTTCCATGACACCTGAAGAACGTGAAAACCCAGATTTGCTAAATCCAAGCCGTCGACGTCGTATCGCAGCTGGTTCTGGGAATACATTTGTCGAAGTTAATAAATTCATTAAAGACTTTAACCAGGCTAAACAACTCATGCAGGGTGTTATGTCTGGAGATATGAACAAAATGATGAAGCAAATGGGAATCAATCCAAACAACCTTCCTAAAAATATGCCAAATATGGGAGGAATGGATATGTCTGCCCTTGAAGGAATGATGGGACAAGGCGGTATGCCTGACCTGTCAGCTCTCGGAGGAGCAGGAATGCCAGATATGAGCCAAATGTTTGGTGGCGGACTCAAAGGTAAAATCGGTGAATTTGCCATGAAACAGTCCATGAAACGCATGGCGAATAAAATGAAAAAAGCGAAGAAGAAACGCAAGTAAGACGAAGGAAGGCCGCAGAGCTTTCCTTTTTTATACTCTTCGAAAATCTCTTCAAACCACGTCAACGTCGCCTTACCGTAGCAACCTCAAAACAGTGTTTTGAGCAGCATACGGCTAGCTTCCTCTTTGATTTTCATTGAGTATTAGAAAGAAGAAAAAAAGTCTATTTTGAATTTGCAAAGAATGATATAATAGTAGAAATAGTCTAACAAGGAGGAATTATGGAAATTGATAATCGATCAATTCGTCTTGGAGATGAGTTAAAGAAAGAATTGAAATCAGAGAGCCGAGTCAAGATTGCAGCAGCAACCTTTTCTATGTTTGCTTATCAGCAGTTGAAAGAGGAATTGGAGAATATAGAAGAGTTAAAATTTATTTTTACAAATCCGACTTTTATAACAGATGAAACCAAAACAGATTTCCGTGAATATACGATACCCAAAAAAGAACGGGAACAATCGATCTTTGGTGGCAAGTATGAACTGAAATTGATGAATGAGCTGACCCAAAAAGCGATTGCTCGTGAATGTGCTGATTGGATCCGAAGAAAAGCGCAATTCAAATCGATTAATATTGAAACAGATGAAATGCCAAATGGTATTCGAATTGAAAATTCGGATGATGTAGTGGCAGTAGATCGTTTGAAAAACTTTGATCGCAAAGAATTAGGATATGAAGCTTCTCTATTTAAAACGAGTAGAAACCTCTATCATGCACCACTTAGTTTAAATTATTTAGATGAATTTGATAATCTTTGGGAAGAAGATGATTATTTTCGTGATGTTACAGAAGAGTTTTTGGAGAATTTAAACCTAGCTCATAAAGAACATTCTCCTGAGTTCGTTTACTATGTGATGCTATATAATTTATTCAATGAATTTTTAGAAGATATAAATGAAGACTTTTTACCCAATGAAGGGGTTGGCTATAAAGAAAGTAAAATTTGGGGGCTGTTATATGATTTCCAAAAGGATGCAGTAAAATCGATCATTTCTAAATTAGAAAAATTTAATGGATGTATTCTAGCGGATTCGGTTGGTCTAGGGAAGACTTATACAGCTTTAGCGGTCATGACTTATTATGCTTATCGAGGAAAACGTATTTTAGTACTTTGTCCTAAAAAGTTAGAAAATAACTGGAATATGTATCGTCATGATTATGTAAATAATCCAATTTATGATAGACATTTGCTTTATGACGTGCTTTATCATACAGATCTTAGTAGAGATAAAGGACACTCTAATGGAATTGATCTGTCCTTAAATAATTGGCATACTTATGATTTGGTTGTTATTGATGAGTCCCATAATTTTAGAAATGGAGGCTCTAGCGAAAATGACTTATCCGAGGGAAGAGAAAATCGATACAGCCGTTTAATGAATCGCATCATAAAGTCTGGTGTTCCTACAAAGGTACTCATGCTATCAGCCACACCTGTTAATAATCGCTTTAATGATTTGAAAAATCAAATTGCTTTAGCCTATGAGGGAGATACGGATCAAATTGATAGTAAATTAGAAACAAAATCATCTATAAACGATATTTTCAGAAATGCTCAATCTGCTTATAATAAGTGGGCTGATCTACCTGCAGAAGAGAGAACAACAGATAAATTGCTATCTACATTAGATTTTGATTTCTTTAAAGTACTAGATAGTGTAACGATAGCCAGAAGTAGAAAACATATTCGCGAATTTTATGATAGAGAAGCTATTGGAGAATTTCCGCAGCGCTTAAAACCTCTTAATTTTGAACCTGATTTAACGGTTTCAAATCTCGGAATTACCTATAAAAAATTATATCACTTACTTGATAAACTACAGTTGACTATCTATCAACCATCAATACATATTTACCCATCAAAGAGAGCTAAATACGATAAAAGTAAAGAAGGAAAAATGGGGAATTTAACTCAGTTTGGTCGTGAGTCTGGTATCAAAAAACTGATGATGATTAACCTGCTTAAACGTTTAGAAAGTTCTGTTGCAGCTTTTCGATATACTTTAATAGATGTTGTTAAAGATTATGTAGAAAAGACCTTAAAGGCTATCGAGGAATATGAATTGACAGGCTTGGATCATTTATCTCTTGATTCTCATCTTGATGAAGATGATTTTGATTTGGAAGATAGTAATTTCGAGTTCTCTATTGGTAAGAAAAATCGTATTGCTTTACAAGATATGGATTATCGTAGTTGGAAGGTCGAGTTAGAACAAGATTTTGCAGTATTGATAGAGCTAGAAGATCTAATCAGTAAAATAACGCCACAAGAAGACCAAAAACTGCAGACTCTTTTTACCTTGATAGATGAGAAGCTAACAAATCCAATCAATGCTGGTAATAAAAAGTTGATTATTTTCTCTGCATTTGCGACAACAACCAACTACCTTTATAAACATATTAGCCAGTATGTCTTGGATAAGTATGGTCTTTACACTGCTCAGATTTCAGGTACAAAGGGTTTTGCAACAACTTTGGAAACTAAAAATAAAGACCTCAATTCTTTATTAACTTATTTTTCTCCTAAATCAAAATCTCGTGATGTTCTGTTTCCTGGTGATGAGAGTGAGATTGATCTTTTAATTGCAACAGATGTGATTTCCGAAGGTCAAAACTTGCAAGACGCAGATATGATGGTTAATTACGATATCCACTGGAATCCCGTCCGTATTGTTCAACGATTTGGTCGAGTGGATCGAATTGGTAGTCAAAATAAATACATTCAATTGGTTAACTTTTGGCCAAATCTTGAGTTAGATGAGTATATCGATCTTAAGTCTAGGGTTGAATCGAGGATGAAGATTTCTGTTTTGACTTCAACAGCAGATGATAATGTTTTATCTAGTGAAGAAATAGAGGATAATAATTATCGAAGAAAACAATTAGAACGTCTTAGAGATGAAGTGGTTGATTTAGAAGAGATGAATGATGGTATTTCCATTATGGATTTGGGATTAGAAGATTATCGCATAGACCTTCTTAAGTATTTGGAAGAACATCCTGAGTTAGAAAAAGTTCCAAGAGGCTTGCAAGCTATTTTACCTGCCTCCAATAAAGAATCAGAAGGTGTCATTTTTGTCCTAAAAAATAAAGAACAGATAAAAGGAAAAAATAATCAAAATCAGCTTCATCCATATTATATCCTCTACATCAATAGAAATGGAGAACTACTGTTATCTCCGTCTGAAAGTAAGAAAATATTGGAGCACCTCAGTAGCATTTGTCGGGGTCAAAGTAAACCGTTGAGTCATGTGGTAGACAAGTTCAATCGTCAAACAAAAGATGGTAAAGAAATGGTTGTTTATTCGGAATTGCTTCAAGAGGCAATCGATCAACTAATGGAACATGATCAGATCTCAACGATGGATGCCCTATTTAACTTTGGATCTGTTGACTTGATGAATACCAGCATTGAGGGAATGGATGATTTTGAGTTAATTTGTTTCTTTATATTGATGAAAGGAGATTCTGATGATTAGATTTCCATCCTATACAGCTTTATCAAAACCTCACCTTCTATATCGGCCTCATAAAAAGGGTAATAGTGATTTTTTTGATAATCTTAATGTTTCTGTAAAAGAAAAGAAAGATTTAAGAGAACAGATTAGAGCAATTCAAATTACTCATCAGATTGATACAGGTACCACTAATATTCCTGCTGGAAAAATAGTGAAGCAAATCCTGGTTTTAGAAATAGAACTCGAACAAATGGATGTTTCCTTAACTTTATTAGAACAGCTAGATATAAGATTAGGGATTTACACAGCCTTTGTATTAAAATATCCACAAGGTAGAGAAGAACTTCTTATTCATTATAAAGAGCCTTTAAGTCAAGAAAAGGATGGTAAGCACTTTAAGATTGTCCGTCGCTTTCAGACGCATGATGATGTAAGCATTGACTTTGAGGGAAATGATTTAGATGATGTTTATGAGAGTCTTGTAAAAGAAACTGGTAAGAAAGAATTACAAGTTTTAGAAGCAAGTAATCTTAGAAGCTCTATTGAACTCAGTGACCAATTAGATAAATTAGATAAGAAGGCACAACAGCTAAAGAAAAAGATGTATGCTGAAAAATCAATGAGAAAACAAATGGAAATAAAAAGAGACTATCAGGCTACATTGAAAGAAATAGAAGATTTAAAGAAGCAAAATTGATTGTAAATTTTGACAAAGGAAAATCAGAAATTGAGATTAGAGAACTCTTTTGATTTCAACCCCTATTTTTGATAGAATGAAGCTGTAATGTATTAAAAATGAAGTATTACAAAGATAGGATAAGCCAACTTAATTTTTTATAAAATTAAAATTACAAAAGCTTGACAAAGCTAAGAAAGGATACTACCATGAGCACAGCACAGCACAGCACAGCACAGCACAGCACAGCACAGCACAGCACAGCACAGCACAGCACAGCACAGCACAGCACACAGGTGAAAACTCTGGACTTGAGAAATTAACTCTCACTTCAAAAGATGTTTTTACAGATAATATTTCAAAAATTGGTCAACTTTTTCCTGAAGTTCTGACGGAAAAGAGGGATGAATACGGCAAATTACGTCCTGCGATTGACTTTGAGAAACTTAAACAGTTTTTATCAGAGGAAATTGTGGATGGTCGAGAATCCTATGAGTTTACTTGGGTTGGAAAGCGTGAAGCTATTGCAGAAGCTGGGCGACCAACTACCAAAACCCTAAGACCAGATCTTGATGAAAGTGTTGACTTTGAAAACAGTGAAAATGTCTTTATTACTGGAGATAATTTAGAAGTCTTGAAAATCTTACAAGAATCCTATCTAGGAAAAATCGATATGATTTATATCGATCCACCCTATAATACAGGGAAAGACTTTGTATATTCTGATAAGTTCCAAAAAACAGATGAAGAGCTGAAAGAAGAGATGGAACTTTTGGATGAAGAAGGACGCCAGGTCATTGGACTCACAAAAAATGAAAAAAGTTCGGCCCGTTATCACTCAGACTGGCTCAATATGATGTATCCACGCCTGCGCTTAGCAAGAAATCTCCTCAAAGATTCAGGTGTTATCTTTATCTCTATTGATGATAATGAACAAGCTAATCTGAAAGCTATTTGTGATGAGATATTTGGGGAAGAGAATTTTGTAGCAACTTTTGTTAGAAGAACTATAAATTCAGGAAAACAAGACTCAACTACCGCTTCGGTTTATCATGAATACTTATTAACGTATTCCAAAAACTTTGATAATTTGACGCTCAATAGAAGAGAAAAAAGTGAGAAGGAACGATTAAAATTATATCCTTTAGAAGACGAGTTTATAAATTCTAGAGGTAGATACTATATCTCACAATTAGACAAGGGGAGCCTTCAATACTCAGATAGTCTGAATTATCCTATAACTGCACCAGATGGGACTGAAATTTGGCCAGGTGAAGGTTTTCATGATAAAAGTAAAATATTCAGATGGTCTAAAGAAAAAGTTAAATGGGGATTAGAAAATGATTATTTAGTTTTTAAAAAACAAGGTGAACGATGGAAAGTATATGCTAAATCTTATGAATATCGTGATAATAATGATAATCCTGTAGTTCCTTCAAATCCTTATACAACGTTGGACTATATTACTAAAGAATTTTCAAATTTTAATGCAACTCCTGAACTTAATAAAGTATTTGAAAATAAGAAGTTTTTTGATTTTCCTAAACCAGTACTATTTGTAAAAGACTTGCTTAAATATTCTAGTAAGCAAGATTCTGTAATTCTCGACTTCTTCGGTGGTTCTGGTACTACAGCTGATGCAGTCATGCAACTGAATGCTGAAGATGGTGGAAATCGTAAGTTTATCCTGTGTACGTTGGATGAGGAAGTAGCTGATAAGTCTGTTGCTAAAGAAGCAGGTTATGAAACTATTGACCAGATTTCTCGGGAGCGGATTCGTCGTGCTGCTGCAAAGATTCAGGAGGAGCATCCAGAGTTGGTTGGCAAGCAGGACTTTGGTTTTAAAGCTTATAAGTTAGATTCTTCTAACTTTAAGGATGTTTCAGCTAGACCGGATCAATTTATTCAAGGAGAACTCTTTGATAGTGTATCCAATATCAAGGAAGGACGTACTGGCCTCGACTTACTTTTCCAAGTGATGCTGACATGGGGTATGGAACTGTCACTAACCATTGATTTGGAGAAAGTAGCAGGAGCAGAAATCTATGATGTAGATCAAGGCTCACTCATGGCTTGTTTTGAAGATGAAATATCAGAAGAAGTTATCCGTCACATCGCTCAAGCACAACCACTCCGTGCTGTTTTCCGTGATAGCTCATTTGCCAATTCAGCAGATAAGATTAACGTAAGTGAAATCTTCAAAGAATTGTCACCACATACGAAAGTGAAGGTGGTGTAATGTGAGCGAAATTCTTGATTTTAAAGATAGAGATATAGACTATGAGATTAACTTAAAATGCAATTCGATAGATATTGTGCGTTCAGCTAGGATTAATACGAGTAAAAGATTGTACGAATATGCTGAAAAATGGGAATTGATCTTTTTAGCAATGAGTATAATGTCAACGGGTTTATTAGTGTATTCGTTAATAAAACCTGAAAATAAAGATAGATTAGCTTTATCTGCTTTGTTTTCCATATACTCTTTACTTGTCCAGAATTTTGTTGTAAAGTTGAATTATAATGAGAGAGCTTTGAAACTACACTATCATCAGTTAGAATTAGAAGACTTTTTACTTGAATTAAAATCAATTATTTTCCAAAAATCACTTAGTGATGATGAAAAAATTAATAAGTATCAACAGATAATGTCAAGGTATCAAATTAGTTTACGGGGAAATGAAAATCATTCATATTATGATCACAAGTGTGCTAAAAAGTATCAGGTGAGAAAATATGGTCAAGGAGATTCGCAATCTGATAAGGAATCTAAAGTAATAGATGAGACAAGTGAAGATGATAAGAAAAAGTGTTGGCTGAAAAATGCCTTTATTTATATTGAGAAATTTATCAAGAGACATGATTTTAGTTGGAATAAAATCATTATTTGGTTTCAATATTTATTGATTCCATTAGTTCTTATCTGGTATTTGGTTTTATCTTAAAAGTAATAAATTATAAAGAAGAAAATAAATTATGAAACTACAATTTAAAAAACAACAATTCCAGTTGGATGCGGTTAGTGCCATTGCGGATTTATTTCAAGGACAAGCTAAACATACTGGAGTTCGGTATATGGCGGATCCAGGTCGTCTCAAGTCAGATGAGGTAGATTTAGTTTTAGATGCTTATCGAAATGCACCGATTCAATTGAGTCAAGCAAGTATACGAGAAAATGTTCATGCCATGCAAACTCGTTATGGTTTGCGTCCTTCTGATAAACTATCGATTGATATGATTGCTGGACGAGAAGCATATAATTTTTCAATAGAGATGGAGACGGGAACAGGGAAGACCTATACTTACATCCGTACAATTATGGAGTTAAATAAACGGTATGGCTGGCTTAAATTTGTCATTGTCGTTCCAAGTGTAGCCATTCGTGAAGGGGTTCTCAAGTCATTACAAATTATGTCAAGCCACTTTCAGATGGAGTATGGCAAACAACCACGCTATTTTGTCTACGATTCTTCACGTTTAGGTGATTTGGATAGTTTTACCAATTCGTCAGACCTTCAAATTATGGTCATCAACTCTCAAGCCTTTAATGCAAAAGGCAAAGATGCGCGACGGATTCATTCTGAACAGGAAAGTTTCCGTTGGCGTCGTCCAATTGACGTCTTGGCAGCTATGAATCCGATTATGATTATTGATGAACCTCAGTCTGTTGAAGGGAAACAGACAAAGGAAAGACTAAAAGATTTCAAGCCATTGTTTACATTACGTTATTCGGCTACCCATAAGGAAAAGCATGATATGGTTTATAGATTGGATGCCATGGATGCTTACAATCAAAAATTAGTGAAGAAGATTGCAGTTAAGGCTATTGAGCAAACTGAGACGACCGGGACACAAGGATATCTATATCTACAAGAAATCATTCCACAAAAAACAGGAGCCCCCAAAGCAAAAGTTGAGTTTGAAGTAAAAACGCAGTCAGGTGTCAAACGGAAATTGAAGGTAGTGGATGAACCCTTTGATTTGTATGCTGAATCGGGGAATTTATCTGCTTATAAAGGAATGACCCTTAGTCACTTTGATGCAAGAGAGAACAAACTTCAAGTTGGTGTGACGCAAGAACTTCATGTCGGTGAAGTGATAGGGGAAGTGGATGAGTCTAGCATCAGAAGAATTCAAATCCGAGAGACTATAAAAAGTCATCTCGAAAAAGAAAGTAAACTGTACAATCGAAGAATTAAAGTATTATCCCTATTTTTCATCGATGAAGTGGCTAAGTATAAGCAATATGATGAACATAATGATGCCTATAATGGTGAATATGCTCAGATTTTTGAAGAGGAATACCGAAATCAAGTAAACCAGTTTATCCAAACACAGGAACCAACTCCTTATCGTCGATATTTGGAGGCTAATCTTGAGGGAAATTCAGTTCATGCCGGTTACTTTTCGGTAGATAAAGTGAAGAAGTCAGATAAGACCATTTTTGTGGACTATAAATCTGCCAGTGAAAAGAAAAATAATTTTTCAAATGACATTGATGCCTATGACTTGATTATGAAGGACAAGGAGCGTTTATTGAGCTTTGAAGAGCCAGTTCGTTTCCTCTTTTCTCACTCAGCTCTAAAAGAGGGATGGGATAACCCAAATGTCTTTCAAATCTGTACGCTGAAGCAATCTTCAGCAGAGACTCGTAAACGTCAAGAAATTGGTCGTGGTATGCGTTTGGCAGTTGACCAAAATGGAATTCGTCAGGATTTTGAACTTTTAGGAACTGACGTTCATGAAATCAATAAACTGACAGTAATTGCAAATGAAAGTTATGATCAATTTGCTCGGAGTCTACAAGAAGAAATCAAAGAACTTTTAGCAGATCGTCCTGCAAAAGTGGATGTTGCTCTCTTTACGAATAAAGTTCTAACGAATCAAGAAGGACAAACAAGACGTATTACCAAGGAACAAGCAGATTCGATTCACTTTAATTTGATCCGACAAGGCTATATAGACCGTGAAGGACAATTAACCACAGAATATTTTACTGCAAAAGAAAATCATCAGTTACAACTGTCTGAAACACTAGCAGGTTATGAGGATAAGCTGGTAGAGATATTGGAGAGCGTTTATCATGCTGGACAGTATGAAATTGAAAATGCCAATAATGCGGTAATTCAATTCTCAAATGAGGTCAATCAAGAAAATATTGCCCGAAAAGAATTTTTAAATCTCTGGAAGCAAATCAATCGTAAGACGAGTTATCAAGTAGAGTTTGATGATGCGGAATTAGTAAAACATTCGGTTGACTATATCAATGAGAAATTAGTCGTTAGCAAACCAAGCTTCCAAATAACTCAGGCAAGCGCTACTGAGATGAGTAAGGAAGAAGGCCTCCATCTGACAGTGGCTGAAAATGATCGTCAGCAAGAATATCTAACTGGTTCGCAGATTATGACCAAATATGATTTACTAGGGGAGATTGCTGAGCAGACTGGTTTAACTCGTAAATTGGTTGCGGAAATATTAAGTAAAATCTATGTCTACCAATTTGACAAGTTTAAACAGAATCCAGAGGAGTTTATTCTTAAGGTTTCAAAACTCATTAATGAACAAAAAGCAAGTCAAATTATCAAGCATATTCAGTATAATGTGTTAAATGAAGAGTATGATATGGACTTGTTTTATGACAATCCTGAAACTGCTAACAGGTCAGATGATCACTTACTTGAATCCAAAAAAGGGATTTACAATTTTGTAAAAATTGATTCAAATACGGAGAAGGCCTTTAAAGAATCTTTGGAACAATACGAGGATGTTCGTGTTTATGTGAAGTTACCAGGGAAGTTCAGTATTGCGACTCCACTTGGAAACTATAATCCTGACTGGGCAATCGCCTTCCGTGAAGGTAGTGTCAAACATATCTATTTTGTTGCTGAAACGAAAGGCTCTATGTCTAGTCTTCAATTAAAACAAGCTGAGCAAGCAAAAATTGCATGTGCGCGTGCTCACTTTAAAGCTTTGGCACAAGCTGGATTAATTAATGATCAGCACATCTATGATGTGGTTTCAAGTTACGAGGAATTATTAAATATTGTAAGATAGGGAGGTAAAAGAAATGGAATTTATTGTATATCGTAAGGGAAGAGAAGTAGCTGTTTTTCAACGTAGGAGTGATGCAGAGAGATATGTGCACTCTAGAACTGGATTTTTTGGTGAACCAGATGCTTACTATCAGATTGAACAAAGAGGTTGTTATTTGACAGAAGCAGCTGTAACTTACAAGGGATTGGCAGATGACTGTGATGAATTGATGACTTTGCGAAAATTCAGGGATTCTTATCTAGCTTTTAAAGATGGTGGTCAGGAGGAAATTGAATCCTACTATAAGATGGCTCCTCAGATTGTTGCCAAGTTAGAAGAACATTCAAATCGTGAGGAAATACTAGAGTCTATCTGGTCAGGACTTGTCTTACCTTGTGTTTCCTTGATTAAAATAGGAGAGAATCAAACTTGCCATCAATTGTATAAAACATATACACTAGAATTGTCTCAAAAAGTGGTCCAATAAAACGAGTAGAGTATAGGAAAAGAGTTCGGGTCCTCGCTAACTTGTATAGTGAAGAGACCCCCTATTCTATTTATATCCCCAATACCAAAACAAACGTGTCAAACTAATCACTAATAGAACATACTTGGAAGATTTTGAATGGAATGAGGAAGATACAAAGGAAGCCAATTTCTCTAGCTGGCTTGATGAAATGGTAGGATTGTAAGGGGGGATTTTTACCCCTTGGGTTTTAAGAGTATATATAATTAAGATAAACTAAAAAGACTAACACAAAAAAAGAAAGTAGAGAAAAGAAAATGAAGTTATTAAAGGGTTTGGGCTTTGCCTTGGTATTGTTTTACATGGTTATATTTATTGGAGTAAACTTTGTGACTGTTGGGGTTGATAATGATAAAAAAGAAGAAACAACAAAAGAGATACAAAGGTATGAATTGTTAGACTAGACTAAAATAAAAAAGCATTATATAATAG
>NZ_VMNC01000028.1:0-44743 GCF_013277505.1 Streptococcus sp. k-378
TTTTGCTCCTTAATACTCTTCAAAAATCTCTTCAAACCACGTCAGCGTCGCCTTACCGTAGGTATGGTTACTGACTTCGTCAGTTCTATCCACAACCTCAAAACAGTGTTTTGAGCTGACTTCGTCAGTTCTATCTACAACCTCAAAGCAGTGCTTTGAGCAACCTGCGGCTAGCTTCCTAGTTTGCTCTTTGATTTTCATTGAGTATAACTTTGTTTCTATCTTAATCAAACTGGATAGTGAATAATCATATTCTCACGATAGAAGAAGAGGCTGAGATTGCTGACTCTCGGCCTCTTCGATTTCTTAAAATGTTCCGATACGGGTGATTGGCCAGAAGCGGAATTTAGCTTCCCCTGTGATATCTTTTGCTTTGAAGGTGCCTACGTGGCGGCTGTCGCTCGAAACCAAGCGGTCGTCTCCGAGGAGAAGGTATTCTCCTTCTGGAACTGTAAAGCTAAAGTTGGTGTTGTAGTTGACATCAACTGTGAAGGCTTGAGCTTTTTGAGCGATACTTCTAAAGAAAGTTCCTTTATTTCCTTCAAATCCCTTGCCTGAGTAGGTGCTTTGGAGTTTGTCATCCTTGAAGCGTTTGATATAGTCAGCTAGATAAGGTTCATCTGTCTCTTTGTCATTGATGTAAAGTTTATCATTTTCGTAACGGATGGTATCGCCAGGCATTCCGATGACGCGCTTGACGATGTCCTTATTGCCATCTTCCTCATGGGCCACCACGATATCAAAACGGTCAATAGGGAGGTGCTTAACGACAAAGAGAATTTCGCCATCCGCTAGGGTAGGATCCATGGAGTGTCCTTCTACGCGGACATTACTCCAAAAAAAGATACGACTTAAAGCTAGTAATGACAGAATCAGGAGGAATAATCCCCACTCTTTTAGGAAATTTTTAAATGAATTCATAACTTACCTTTCTAAGCGTTTTTTCGCTTTTTCAGTATTTTTAAAGTGCAATTTGGCGCAGAAGCTGAGTCCCTGCATACCATAGGCTTGTAAAATCTGGCTAGCCACCTTATCAGAAGCCGTTCCAGCTCCACTTGGAAGTTGATAGCCCAGTTCTCGTCCTAGATTTTCTAGATTTTCCAGAAAGAGATCACGCGCAATGATAGAAGAAACTGCGACAGCCAAGTATTTTCCCTCAGCCTTTTCTTCTAAGCTGATCGGATTGCTGAAATGATTGGCCTCTTGTGCCAAGTACTTGTCATAATTTTTAGCACTGGTAAAGGCATCAATCACAATTTTCTCAGGCTGAATGCCTTTTTGAAGAAGGAGATAGATAGCCTGGTTATGGAGGGCTACCTTAACCGAAACAGCGTTGTAGCGGTCTCCGATGACCTCGTTGTACTTGCTTGGTGAGAGAAGCAGTGCTTGATGCTGGATTTTTTCTTTGAGGATAGGGGCAATCTGACGAATCTTTTGATCGGTCAGAGTCTTAGAATCTCCCACACCGAGTTTTCGTAAGAAGTCGTGCTGGTCTGGTGTGACAAAGGAAGCCACAACTGCAAGCCCACCAAAGTAGGAACCATTTCCAACCTCATCTGTCCCAATCAAAGGAAGATTTTGTCCGCTGGTTTGCTCTACAGCTTGATAGCCAAAGAAACGAGCGTATTTCTCAGCCCCCTCACCCTGAAGCAAGACCTTTCCAGAAGTATAGATAGAAACCGTTGCTTGAGGTAGTCGCAAAAAGTAGCGGATATAGGGATTCTTGCTGGGAGCTAGACTGGTTTGGTAGTGTTCAAGAAAAGCCTGAATCTCCTTTTCGCTTGGTGTGAGTGTTATACTTGCCATAGTTTCTATTGTACCACAAAAGCAGGCAAATTTGTAAAAACTGACAAAGTTAGCGAATTTTGGTATAATATCGTGAGGTGAATTTTATGGCAAATCTAAATCGATTCAAATTTACATTCGGGAAAAAATCATTAACCTTGACAAGCGAGCATGATAACCTTTTTATGGAGGAAATTGCCAAGGTTGCGACAGAAAAATACCAAGCAATTAAAGAACAAATGCCTAGCGCAGATGATGAAACCATCGCTCTTTTGTTGGCAGTCAACTGTTTATCAACTCAGCTCAGCCGTGAGATTGAATTTGATGATAAGGAGCAAGAGCTAGAAGAACTCCGTCACAAGCTTGTGACTTGCAAGCAAGAACAGAGCAAGATTGAGGATTCCTTATGATTTCACTCCTTCTTCTATTGGTCTTGGCTTGGGGATTTTATATCGGCTATCGGAGAGGCCTGCTCTTACAGATTTATTACCTGATTTCAGCCATGGCATCGGCTTTTATGGCTGGCCAGTTTTATAAGGGGCTTGGAGAGCAGTTCCATTTATTACTTCCTTATGCAAATCCGCAGGAAGGTCAGGGGACTTTCTTTTTCCCATCGGATCAACTCTTTCAGCTGGATAAGGTCTTTTATGCAGGCATCGGCTACTTGCTTGTATTTGGGATTGTCTATAGCATCGGTCGTTTGCTTGGTCTCCTCTTACACTTGATTCCTAGTAAAAAACTGGGTGGTAAGTTGTTCCAAGTTTCAGCAGGTATCTTGTCCATGTTGGTGACCTTATTTGTCTTGCAAATGGCTTTGACCATCTTGGCGACCATCCCCATGGCAGCTATACAAAATCCTCTTGAAAAGAGTATCGTCGCAAAACACATCATCCAGAGCATACCGGTAACAACTAGTTGGCTCAAACAAATCTGGGTGACAAATTTAATCGGATAAAAAGGGCAGGAGTTTTCCTAGCCCTTTGTTTACAGATTTGACTCGAATCTATCAGAATATAAAAAGCTACCACACCTAGACATTCAAAGACAAGGAAATAAAGATGAATAAGAAAATATTAGAAACATTAGAGTTCAATAAGGTCAAGGCCTTGTTTGAACCCCATTTGTTGACCGAGCAGGGCTTGGAGCAATTGAGACAGCTGGCTCCGACTGCTAAAGCAGATAAAATCAAACAGGCTTTTGCTGAGATGAAGGAGATGCAGGCTCTTTTCGTAGAGCAACCGCATTTTACTATTCTCGCAACTAAGGAAATTGCAGGAGTCTGCAAGCGGTTGGAGATGGGAGCAGACCTCAATATCGAGGAGTTCCTCCTCTTGAAGCGCGTGCTTCTTGCTAGTCGAGAACTGCAAAGTTTTTATGCCAATTTGGAAAATGTCAGCTTGGAAGAATTAGCCCTTTGGTTTGAGAAATTACACGATTTTCCGCAATTACAAGGAAATCTCCAAGCCTTTAATGATGCAGGTTTCATTGAAAATTTTGCCAGTGAAGAATTGGCGCGCATCCGTCGAAAAATCCATGACAGCGAGAGTCAGGTCCGCGATGTCTTGCAAGATTTGCTCAAACAAAAAGCGCAGATGTTGACAGAAGGAATCGTTGCTAGCAGAAATGGTCGTCAGGTTTTACCAGTCAAAAATACCTACCGCAATAAGATTGCAGGTGTCGTTCATGATATTTCTGCTAGTGGAAACACCGTCTATATCGAACCCCGTGAGGTGGTCAAACTGAGCGAAGAAATTGCTAGTTTGCGAGCAGATGAGCGTTATGAAATGCTTCGCATTCTCCAAGAAATCTCTGAGCGTGTTCGCCCTTATGCGGCTGAGATTGCTAATGATGCTTGGATTATCGGCCATCTGGACTTGATTCGTGCCAAGGTCCGCTTTATCCAAGAAAGGCAAGCAGTCGTTCCTCAGCTGTCAGAAAATCAGGAAATTCAATTGCTCCATGTCTGCCATCCTTTGGTCAAAAATGCTGTCGCAAATGATGTCCATTTTGGTCAAGATTTAACAGCGATTGTCATTACAGGTCCCAATACAGGTGGGAAGACCATCATGCTTAAAACTCTGGGCTTGACACAGGTGATGGCTCAGTCAGGTTTGCCGATTTTAGCTGATAAGGGAAGTCGTGTTGGTATTTTTGAAGAAATCTTTGCAGATATTGGGGATGAGCAGTCTATTGAGCAGAGCTTGTCTACCTTCTCTAGCCACATGACTAATATTGTGGATATTCTTAGCAAGGTCAATCAACATTCACTCTTGCTTTTGGATGAGTTGGGGGCTGGTACAGACCCTCAAGAGGGAGCTGCCCTTGCCATGGCTATTCTGGAGGACCTTCGCCTGCGTCAAGTCAAGACCATGGCGACTACCCACTATCCAGAACTCAAGGCCTACGGTATTGAGACAGCCTTTGTGCAAAATGCCAGCATGGAGTTTGATACTGCAACTCTACGCCCGACCTATCGCTTTATGCAGGGAGTTCCTGGCCGAAGCAATGCCTTTGAAATTGCCAAACGTCTAGGCCTATCTGAAGTTATCGTAGGGGATGCCAGCCAGCAGGTCAATCAGGACAATGATGTCAATCGTATTATTGAGCAGCTGGAAGAGCAGACGCTTGAAAGTCGTAAACGCTTGGACAATATCCGTGAGGTGGAGCAAGAAAATCTCAAGATGAACCGTGCTCTCAAAAAGCTATACAATGAGCTCAATCGTGAAAAGGAAACGGAGCTCAATAAAGCGCGTGAACAGGCTGCTGAGATTGTGGACATGGCCCTAAGTGAGAGCGACCAGATTCTTAAAAATCTCCACAGCAAATCTCAACTTAAACCCCACGAAATCATAGAAGCCAAGGCCAAGTTGAAAAAATTGGCTCCTGAAAAAGTAGATTTGTCTAAAAACAAGGTCCTTCAAAAAGCTAAGAAAAAACGAGCTCCAAAGGTAGGAGATGATATCGTGGTTCTCAGTTACGGTCAGCGTGGTACCTTGACAAGTCAGCTTAAGGACGGCCGTTGGGAAGCCCAAGTTGGTTTAATCAAGATGACCTTGGAAGAGAAAGAGTTTGACCTTGTTCAAGCCCAGCAAGAAAAGCAAGTCAAGAAGAAACAGGTCAATGTTGTGAAACGAACTTCTGGTCGTGGTCCACAAGCCAGACTGGATCTTCGAGGCAAACGTTATGAAGAGGCTATGAATGAGCTAGATGCCTTTATCGACCAAGCCTTGCTTAATAATATGGCTCAAGTCGATATCATCCATGGTATCGGAACAGGTGTCATCCGTGAAGGTGTCACCAAATACCTACAAAGAAACAAACATGTCAAGAGTTTTGGCTATGCCCCACAAAATGCTGGAGGCAGTGGTGCGACTATTGTCACTTTTAAAGGATAAGAAATATTTCGGAATTCATAAAGTAAAAACTGTTGGGTAAATTCCCAAACTAAGTTCCACCGCTAATCCAAGTGGAAGTTAGTCTGATAAAAATCCTAAAAACCAGTGGAAATCCGTGTCAGGGTAAGTTCCACTGGTTTTACTCATGCTTGATTTCATCGCTTTTGTAGCCAAAATGAATCGAAAAAAAGAGCGCACAAAATCCCCTCATCTGAAAGCGTTTCAGATTAAGTTCCGCTATGGTGGAAGTTAGTGTGAGACGTTTGAATGCGGTTAAAGATTAGTTTTTAGAACTTATGTTGGAGTAATTTAGACGACTGGCAGACGTCTTCTGCAGGTATTTTAGAAATGCCGAGAAGCTTAGGAATCTCTTCTCCATAGGTAAATGCAAAGAGTTCATAGGCTGACTTTCCATTCAAAGCAGCGCGTTTGACACTGTTGACATGCGAACAAACGAGATTGATGTCCTCTTGAGTTAAATTGTCAAAAGAAGTTCCCTTAGGTAGAATGTCTCGAATCAGCGTGTGATTTTTCTCAATTCTCCCTTTCTGGTCAGAGCGATTAGGGTCACAAAAGAAGAGTTTACTCTCTCCTCGCACATCCATTTCGATGTCATCAACCCTTGCAAACTCTCCACCATTATCTGTCAGGATGACAGGAAAGAGTTGGAAGAAATCTTTGTCAGCTTGGTGAAGAGTGTTCTTGATGTCATAGAGGTGTTTGGTAACCTCAAGGGCAGTTTTATTATCCAGCAGTCTAGCGAAGATAAAGTTACAGAAAGACAAGTTGAAGGTGAGTAGGAGTTTACCTCCCATTCTGCCCATAACTGTATCCATTTCCAGCCAAGAGTCTAGTTGATTAAGGGCTAAATAGTTTTGGAAATCCTCATAGGAACGGCCTTTTTTAGCTTCTTTAGGGATGGAAGGTAGCTTACTTTTCCGTCTTTCTTTGAATTTAACGGCTCTGACTAGGTCAATAGGAGCGATAGATAGGTATCCTTTTCGGATGTGTCAATAGACGGTTGAGGAGCTGCCATCAAGGCTATGAGTTTTGAGAATATGATAGATGTGTTGTCCCTTTTTAACACCATCAGAAATGACTTTGTCCATGTCCCAGAAGGTCTTGGAATTGAGGGGAGTTCCTTCACGAGCTTCAACAAGAGTTTGTTCGTACTGTTTTTGAGCTTGCTTAGCGAGGTAGAAGATTTTCTGATAGCCACAGTTTTGTCTTCTTTTAGGGCAGCCGTTACAGACAAAGGGAGTTTTGTCAAGTAGAGGGCAAGGAAGGTTATGGCATGTAGACTCTCGGACTCGTCTGTTTCGTTTGACTTCTTTGGAGACAGTGGTCGGGTCTTTTAGAATGGACTGTCCGATAGCTTTGAAGGTTTCACCGCGCTCTAAGCCTAATTGGATATCATTACGGTCTGAAAGGGTAAGGTGTTTATGTTTTGTCATAGTGAGCCTCATTTCTAACTCAAACGTCTCACACTTAATTCCACCATAAAAATCCGTTTTAGACTAATTTCCACTTTGGTCAAGCAAGTGGAAGTTACTTTGAGAAGTTACCGTAAAAACTGTTGAACTAATTTTTACTAATAAACACATTGACAAAAGCCAACATTTTTTGTAAAATAAGAATCAATTAAATACCAACACCGAATGAAGTTTAATAGAAGTGGGGAATCGTTTGATTTTCCATGACTGTAAATGGACGGAACTCTGGAGAGACCGTAAAGGCACCGAAGGGGCAAGGCAGGCAACTGCTCAAACTCTCAGGTAAAAGGACAGAGCTAGGATAGACCGCTTTTTAGCATTTATCTAAGCATTCCAGAGTACATGTATCTTGCATGTGCTCTTTCTTTTGGGGTTGAAACGATAGGAGAAGGAAATGTTAGAATTGCTTAAATCAATCGATGCTTTTGCTTGGGGACCGCCCCTCTTGATTTTATTGGTCGGAACAGGGCTTTACCTAACTATTCGGCTAGGACTCTTGCAGGTTTTGCGTCTGCCCAAGGCCTTTCAGCTTATTTTTATCCAGGATAAGGGACATGGGGATGTATCCAGTTTTGCAGCTCTGTGTACAGCCTTGGCATCAACCGTTGGAACAGGAAATATCATAGGAGTTGCGACGGCTATCAAGGTTGGTGGACCAGGAGCCCTCTTTTGGATGTGGATGGCGGCTTTCTTTGGAATGGCTACAAAGTATGCGGAAGGACTCTTGGCCATTAAATACCGCACCAAGGACGACCATGGTGCAGTGGCGGGAGGTCCCATGCACTATATCCTTCTAGGAATGGGGGAGAAGTGGCGACCACTTGCTGTTTTGTTTGCAGTAGCAGGAGTACTGGTTGCTCTCTTGGGAATCGGAACCTTCACCCAAGTCAACTCGATTACAGAATCTATCCAAAATACAACGGCGATTTCGCCAACCATCACAGCTCTCGTCTTGTCTGTCTTTGTAGCGATTGCAGTCTTTGGCGGACTCAAGTCCATTTCAAAGGTTTCAACTACTGTTGTTCCTTTTATGGCTATCATTTATATCTTAGGAACTCTTACAGTTATTTTCTTTAATATCGGAAAAATCCCTGGCACAATCGATTTAGTCTTTACCTCAGCTTTTAGTCCCCTTGCTGCGGTAGGTGGATTTGCTGGTGCTAGCGTTCGGATGGCTATTCAAAATGGTGTGGCGCGTGGTGTGTTCTCAAATGAATCTGGTCTAGGTTCTGCTCCCATTGCAGCGGCTGCGGCTAAGACAAATGAACCAGTAGAGCAAGGTTTGATTTCTATGACAGGAACCTTTATTGATACCCTCATCATTTGTACTCTAACTGGTTTGACCATCTTGGTAACTGGAGTTTGGAGTGGTGACTTGAATGGGGTTGCCTTGACTCAGTCAGCTTTCTCAACAGTCTTTTCACACTTTGGGCCTGCCCTCTTGACCATCTTCCTTGTACTTTTTGCCTTTACAACGATTCTAGGTTGGAACTATTACGGAGAACGCTGTTTTGAGTTCCTCTTTGGGGTTCGCTTTATCTGGCTCTACCGTGTGGTTTTTGTGCTCATGGTCTTGTTAGGAGGATTTATCGAGTTGGATATGGTCTGGATTATCGCAGATATCGTCAACGCCTTGATGGCTCTGCCAAACTTGATTGCCCTCTTGGTCTTGTCGCCAGTCGTTATTGCTGAAACTAAAAAGTATTTTGACAAATAATGGAATCACACAGCTCGTGTGATTTTTTTGCCTATAAATAATTTTTATCAGCCTGATATATAATATATATTATGCAAGTGATTGGAAGTGTGATAAACTAATACTCAATGAAAATCAAAGAGCAAACTAGGAAGCTAGCCGAAAGCTGTACTTGAGTACGGTAAGGCGACGCTGACGCGGTTTGAATTTGATTTTCGAAGAGTATAATATACAACGAAAATCTTATGAGAGGAATAAACCTTTGTCTTAAATAAACTTAGGAATCAGGATTTTATAAGATTTTCCAATAATATTAGTGTTAATAACAAGAAAAGAGGTATCTTATGACAACATTTACAATCCATACAGTAGAATCAGCACCAGCAGAAGTGAAAGAAGTTCTTGAGACAGTAGAAAAAGACAACAATGGCTATATTCCTAACCTAATCGGTCTCTTGGCTAATGCACCGACTGCTTTAGAAGCCTACCGAACTGTCGCATCTATCAACCGTCGCAACAGCCTGACACCCGTTGAGCGTGAAGTGGTGCAAATCACGGCAGCCGTGACAAATGGTTGTGCCTTCTGCGTCGCAGGTCATACAGCTTTTTCCATCAAACAAATCCAGATGAATGATGACTTGATTCAAGCTCTTCGCAATCGTACTCCAATTGAAACAGATCCTAAATTGGACACTCTGGCTAAGTTTACCTTGGCAGTTATCAATACCAAGGGTCGTGTAGGAGATGAAGCCTTGGCTGAGTTTTTAGAAGCTGGCTACACCCAACAAAATGCCTTGGATGTAGTTCTCGGTGTCAGCCTAGCAAGCCTCTGTAACTATGCCAACAACCTAGCCAATACCCCAATTAACCCAGAATTGCAACCGTATGCTTAATTCATATCTGAGTAAAAAATGAAGTCTGAAATTAACGGACTTCGTTTTTTATCCCCTCATTTAAGCGCTTTTATGCTATACTGAAACTAACATGATTATTGGAGGTTAGGATGAAAAAACTCCCCTTGGTATTTTCTGGTTGCTTGCTAGGTTTGGCAGGAGCTGGGAATCTTATTTTAGATACGTTGCCAGTTCTGTCACATCTGTTTAGTCTGACAGGTTTGATTTTGTGGATTTACTTTCTAATTCTGCATCTTTTTAATTGGAAGGAAACCAAGCAAGAATTGACTAAGCCTCCTCTTTTGTCAGGGATGGCTACTTTTCCCATGGCTGGAATGATTTTATCGACCTATGTCTTTCGCGTATTCCCTCAGCTTCCTCTGGTAGCACAAGGAATCTGGTGGTTTTCATTTCTCTTGGATTTGGCCTTGATTGCTGGTTTTACCATCAAGTTTGCTTGTCCTGGTCGGAGGGTTCATGCTACTCCGAGCTGGACTGTTCTCTATGTGGGGATAGCAGTGGCTGCCTTGACCTATCCTCTTGTAGGCATTATCGAGATTGCCTATGCGACCTTGAGTTTTGGTTTTCTTCTTACCTTCTATCTCTATCCCCTTATTTATAGCGATTTAAAGAAACATCCACTCCCACTAGCCTTGCTTGGGCAAGAAGGAATCTACTGTGCTCCTTTCTCTCTACTCTTGGCTTCTCTAGTTCGAGTAGGAGGATCCAGCCTGCCGACTTGGGTCTTGATTGTCATGATCTTGGCTTCTCAATCCTTCTTTTTCGTTGTTTTGACTCGCCTGCCCAATATTTTAAAACAAGGTTTTCAACCAGCCTTCTCAGCCCTCACCTTCCCAACCATTATCACGGCTACCTCGCTCAAGATGGCTCAGGGAATCTTGAAACTTCCATTTCTGGATTATCTGGTATTGGCTGAAACCGCTATTTGCTTAATTATTTTAGTCTTTGTATTAGGTGCTTATCTGAATTGGTTACGAAAAAAGGTCTAGCTAGAAATAGCTAAACCTTATTTTTTATGGTTTGATAACTTCAGCGCCACCCATGTATGGACGAAGAACTTCTGGGATGGTTACAGAACCATCTTCATTTTGGTAATTTTCAAGAATTGCAGCCACTGTACGTCCAACTGCAAGTCCAGAACCGTTCAAGGTATGGAGCAATTTCACCTTGCCATCTGCTTCATCACGGTAACGGATTTGGGCACGACGGGCTTGGAAATCTTCTGTGTTTGAACAGCTTGAGATTTCACGGTAAGTATTTTGGGCTGGAATCCACACTTCCAAGTCGTAAGTTTTAGCAGCTGAGAAGCCCATATCTCCTGTAGAGAGCACAACGACACGGTATGGAAGGTTGAGTTTTTGAAGAATATTTTCAGCGTTGGCTGTCATTTTTTCCAATTCTTCGTAAGATTCTTCTGGCTTGGCAAATTTAACCATTTCAACCTTATGGAATTGGTGCAAACGGATCAAGCCACGCGTATCACGGCCAGCTGAACCAGCCTCAGAACGGAATGATGGGCTCATAGCAGTGAAGTAGATTGGCAGGTCTTTACCGTCAAGGATTTCATCACGGTAGTAGTTTGTCAGAGGAACTTCAGCTGTAGGAATAAGGACGTAATTGCTATCGCTGAGTTCAAAAGTATCTTCCTTGAATTTTGGATATTGCCCAGTACCAAACATAGAGTCATGGTTAACCATGTAAGGCGTGATGACTTCCGTATAGCCTTCCTTTCCATGCTCGTCCAACATAAAGTTGTAGATAGCACGTTCCAAACGAGCACCGAGACCTTTATAGAAGAGGAAGCGAGCTCCTGTTACCTTACCACCGCGTTCCCAGTCAAGGATGCCAAGGTCTTCACCAAGATCCCAGTGAGCTTTAGGTTCGAAGTCAAACTCGCGTGGAGTCCCCCAACGGCGAACTTCCACATTGTCATCTTCATCAGCCCCAACAGGAACGCTGTCAGCAGGGATGTTTGGAAGAGTAGTGGTAAATTCTGTCAATTTAGCATCGATTTCTGCCAATTCAGCATCCAAGGCTTTGACGTCAGCAGATAGATTTTGCATGGCAGCAATCTTGTCATCTGCATTTTCCTTGTTACGTTTGGCTTGGGCAATCTCAGCAGAAACTGTGTTACGTTCTGCCTTGAGAGTTTCAACCTTGACCAAGATGTCACGACGTTTAGTATCGATTTCTTTCATCTCATTCAAGACAGCAGCATCTACACCACGTGTAGCTAATTTTTCTGCGACAGCATCAAAGTCTGTACGAATACGTTTGATATCTAACATAAGAACTCCTTTATGAAAAAAGCACACCTGACAAAGCGTTGGAGTGGCAGGGCCACGGTTCCATCCAACTTCACAGGTGTGCACTTGATTGTGTATGTAATTGTTACTAACGGTAGAATTTCACCTATCCCTCCTATCTGCTCGCAGCACCCGCAGACTTTCTGAAAGAAGAAGATAACCTACTTATCCGTTGCTATGATTATACTAAAGTTTTTACTTTTTTGCAAATAGATTTTTAAATTTTTGACCAATTGTCTGAATCAGGGTCGGAAGTTTGACGACCTTGTCATTGCCTAGTTTTTCGCGTGCAATTTTGAGAATAGCACCTGAGTCTTTTGAAGCAAAGAGGAATTTTCCTTTGTCTGTAAAGACTTCGAAGTGGCGACTGATTTTGCGACCAGAAACGTTAGCTCCAATTTGGTTGATATGACTCCAAGGAATCTGGATAAATTGTTCAACATTGACATCTGGGTAAAATTCCAGAGCCTGATCTCCGACAAGGAATTTCCCAACTTTCCCAGCGATAGAGAGGTAGGAAGTGCCTGTCGTGCTGAGAAGCACTGTTTTATTAAGTGATTGAGCCATGCTTAGTCTTCCTTACTTTCACCGAAAAAGGCATTGTAGAGGGCTTTGATAGCTGCTTTCTCTTGGTCTTTATTGACAACGAACATGATAGAAACTTCACTAGAACCTTGAGACATCATCTGGATGTTGATCTTGTTTTCAGATAGAGCGCGTGTCGCAGTAGCAGTTACTCCGATATGGCTCTTCATTTTTTCTCCAACAATCATAATGATAGAAAGGTCGTGTTCGATTTCTGCATGGTCTACTTCAGCCTTTTGAACCAACTGACGCAGGATTTCTTCTTCCTTGATAGGAGTTAGTTCGCGAGAACGGAGAATAATCGAAAGATCGTCGATACCTGTTGGCATATGTTCCCAACCGATGTTAAGGTCTTCAAGGATTTGCAGAACCTTGCGGCCGAATCCAACCTCGCGGTTCATGAGGTATTTCGACATATTAATGCTGACAAAGCCTGAGTCACCAGCAATTCCCACAACTGGAAATTCATCACTACTGTGTTTTAGAACGATACGAGTACCTGGATGGTCAGGGTTGTTGGTATTCTTGATAACCAGAGGAATTTTTCCACGGTAGGCAGGAAGAAGTGCTTCGTCATGAAGGACTGAGAAGCCTGCATAGGCCAACTCACGCATTTCACGGTAGGTTAACTCAGGAATCGAGTGTGGTTGGTGGATAATACCAGGGTGGGCTGCAAAGATACCATCAACGTCTGTAAAGTTTTCATAGAGGTCAGCCTTAACACCTGCAGCAATGATAGAACCTGTAATGTCTGAGCCTCCACGTGAGAAGGTACAGATTTGATTTTCCTTGGTAACTCCAAAGAAACCAGGAATGACAAGGACTTCATTTGTATTTGTCAATTCCTCAATCTTGTCATAACTTGATGGAATGATGCGAGCGTGACCAGGTTCACTTGTGACCACAATACCAGCTTCTCTAGGGTGCACATAGCGTGCATCGATACCATTTTGGTTAAAGTAGGCAGCAATCAATTTGGCATTGTTATTTTCACCGGCTGCTAGGAAAGTATCGTAGAGAAATTCATTTTCATCAATAGGAAGAGTGGCCAAGGCACGAATACTTTTTGAAATTTTTTCTAGCACAGCTGGTTTAAGACCTAGTTCACTAACCATAGCAGCATAGCGGTCGATAATCCAGTTTTGGCTCTTGCTAATATCGTTACCAGCAACATAATCGCGGTAGTATTTAATCAAGGCATCCGTAACCTTAGTATCTTCAGCATTGCGTTTTCCTGGTGCAGAAACAACTACAAAACGACGCTCTGGATCGCTTTTAACGATGTTTAAAACTTTTTCTAATTGACCAGCAGAGGCAAGAGAGCTACCTCCAAATTTAACAACTTTCATAAGAACTCCTAAAGTAAGTATTTTATACGATTATAGCAGAAAAATGAATATATGCCAATATGACAGCTTTTTTTAATACTCTATATTTTGTTTTAAGAACTTTTTAGGAACTTTTTAACTTTTCAAGAGCCATTTCAAACACTGCAGCGGTCTTTTTTTGGTTCGTTTCAGATAGGTGGCTGTATATATCCATGGTCATGGAGATTTTTGAATGACCTAACCTAGTTTGAATATCTTTATAACCTAGTCCAGCGTTTAACAAGATACTAGCGTGGGTATGGCGGAATGCGTGAAAACCTAGGCTTGGGCAGTCAGCTTTTTTCAAGTGCTCTTTTAAGCGGTATTGCAGGCGGTTAGTTTTTTTGTATTCGTCAAAACTATTAGGGAATACTTTTTGGTAGCTGATACCAATAGTCCGCCCGTTTTCTGCTTGTCTTGCTTTGTAAAGTCTAAGCATGAGTAGAGTTTTTTTGTCAAGGTCAAGCGTTCGGATGGCGCTTTTACTTTTGGGGCTGTTTAGCGTTCCTAAAAGGTTTAGAGTCTTTGTTACTGAGATAGTCCCGTCTTGTAAGTCAATATCTGACCATTTGAGGGCTAGACATTCCCCAATCCGTAAACCAGTGGCGAGTAGAGTTTTATATAGCACGGTATCGTAAAAATTTTTATAGGTATTGTCCAAACCGTCCAGGTAATCGAGGAATTTTTTTAAATCCGTATCGTTTAGATACTTGATTTTTGTTGGTGTATTTTTGGCTTTGCGTGGTACGATGGTATCCCTTGCAGGATTTGAGGGCAGGGCTTGAAGGACTACACCATACTGTAAAATACGTTTATTGGTTGAATGTAGTAAGCTATAATTTTTGTAGCCGTAACCGCTGTTATATGCTTGCGCCCAATCGTTGACAACTTTCTGAATAATTTGGGGTGTGAGTTTGTCCAGCTTGTAAGATCCAAAGGCTGGCAAAAGATAATTTTTCAGCATACCTTTATAGACTACCATTGTGTTAGGCTTTACGGTGTGACGGTAACTGTCCCACCAGCTTTCAACCAGTTCTCCATAGGTCAATAGAGTGGCAGCCTTGTATACTGTAGACCCTCCTTTTTCAAAGTCTATTTGAGCCTGTAGTGCTTTGGCTTTGAGTTCTCTCTTGGTTCGCCCTGATATAGTTGTCTTGACTTTCTTACCCGTTACGGTATCGATGCCAAGATAGACGCTGGAGCGATAAACTGTAGATCCGTCTTTTTTTGTGTGTTGTGTAATTTTCATGGTTTTAACTCCTTTTTCATCAGCAGGCAAGCAATTAGAAAAGGTTTTGAGTTTATACCATGCGAGGAGCTACGAGAATGCCCCTATTTTCGATTTTAAGTAGTCAGACGGCAAGTTGTACCAGAATAGAAAACAAGGCGGATATGGGGCTTATATGGGCTTGTTTAATGAACGAGTTTATTTGATTGTTGCCAATTAGGAGGGAAGCCTAGTTCGTTTAAAAAGAAATCAATAGAGAGTGTATGTAAATGTTTAGAGAAGTCTTTAAATCGTGATAGGAGCGTATTATGTAGTTTAGCATACTCATTAGCGCTTAGGAAACATTGTAACGCAATCATGGTATGGTAAGGACTACTTTTTGCGTCTGTATTCTTTATATTGTGCTTGTCGTGTAAATCAGGATAGTATTTCAAGCTATTTCTACACTTGAAACCATATAAGCGGTTATCGTGAGCGCAAACATTTCTAGTTTCTGCTAGGTTTTCAACAAAGGAAATCAGCATATCCCTAGTAAAAGTTTTCTTAATAGTGCAGTGTTCACTAATAAAACTGTAAGACTTCTTTGCAATTCTATCTTGTAGGGAAAGTGGCAAACTCTTTAAAATTGCGAGTATATCTCCAAAAGTCAAGTAATCCACGATTACCCAGAAAGGGACGTCGCTATGTTTATTGAAATAGTGTTGTATGCTATTGCTTTTTCGGCTTGATTTATGTTTATCAATGATTTTTACGATTTGACGAATCACAAAAGGGACAGTCCTCTTGTTTTTCTTGTAGTCGTGGTTTTGGTAATCTAAGTAAAAATAAGGAGTAGTAGGGTAAGTCTCGGAAAAAACATAAGCTAATATAGATTTTATGTGTTTCTCAGCTTCTAAGATAGCTTTTAGGAAGGTGTATTTGATTTCCTTATCATAGAAATATGTATAAGTAATTTCCGAGAAATTAGCACCTTGTATATAATTGTTGTGTGGATCAGTAAAATATTTACTGTAACCATTGATAATACTGTAGTAGTTATTTGTTAGTAGGTACTTTTTTGTTTTGGAATAGTCAGATATTACAAGCCCCCGTTTATGTAATAACTCTATTTGTTCTTGTATAGTCTTGAATGGTTTGGACAAAAAAAGGCACCTCCTAAATACATAGAAGGCGCTTTTTTCGCTATCCCGTTTCACTGAGAATTATCGGGCGCTATTCTCTTAAGTACCTTCATTGTATGATAATTTTAAATGTTAGTCAACACTTTTGTTCAAAATAATTGATTTTTCTTTACTTCGTTTTGTTGGGTAAAATCGGCTTTCTATTCTTCAATTTCCCCTGTTTTTGCACAATAGACCTTAGAAATAGGGGTGCTATTGGCGAATATGGGGGAGCTTTATAGAATTTTTTCAAATACCATTGTGGCTTGAATACGGTCACCACCGCCTAGTCCTTTGCTTCCACCATTGGCGGTTGTGATGGTATGCAGGCGGTAGCCTTTTGCTACTTGGGTGTTAATGACGTTTTCTAATTCTGTCAAGTTTCCTGATCCAGTACCGAAAAATTTTTCTTTCAAAGTTACCTGAAGGACAACGTAGTGTAGTCCATTTACTCCTTTTCGTCGTTTCTTTCAGATAGTTTTTTTACTAAATCAAAAGCTATTTTTTTATCATAATCATTTAAAGAAATATAGTTGATTAAAATATCTGCAAAATTTGTACCAATTTCAGCATCATTTATTATTAACTTTTCTATAGTCAGCATGTAGCTTTGATTAAAATTCACTAAGCCTTTGCCGAAATTCTCGTATTTTTTAGGATTATTTATATGTTTTTCAATGTTCTCATATGCTGATTGAACCTTTTTTAGTAAATCATAATTAGGTTTAATGTTATTTAATTCATTCATATCAAGATTTTTAAAAAAATCTTGTAATTTAGTAGTCATTTCTTCGGGAGATATTTTATCATGGCCTAAAAGAGTTGCGACACTTACCCCAAAGAAGTCAGCAAGTTGCTGGGCTTTTTCTGGTTTAATTTGACGTTCACCTTTTTCCCAATAAATGTAAGTTCTTTTTGTAACTCCTATTTCATCAGCTATTTCTTGCTGGGTCATTCCTACTTTACCGTTAAATTCTTTATTTAACCTCAATTTTTTTAACTTATTATCCATATCAAACAAATACCTTTCAAGAGTATTTTACCACGTTTATTTGCAATGTTGCAAAATAATTTCAACATTTTATAAAAAAAGTATTGACATTGAATAAAAAGTTCAATATAATGTTTTTGTTAACAATAGGTTGAACAAAAAGTACACCATAAAAAATGTTTTTCAATCTAATGTGGTGAAATTTCTAAAAAGTGAGGTAAAAAATGAAAAATAACATGAGATTGTTATTAGCAAAGCAACGTAAGAAAACTGCTGATGTTGCAGAAGCTACAGGAATTTCAAAAAGCACTTTGACGGCTTTGTACTATGAACGTGCAAAGAATCCAAGTCTTGATACATTGAAAAAAGTATCTAGTTACTTGGGTGTTACGCTGGATGAATTTTTAGATACGAAAGATTAGAAAGGAGCGAACTAATCGCAATACTACTCTACATTTACAGATTTCTCATGTGGTGCTTTACCATTGGAGATTGATAAACGGATCTAGCTAAATATTTGCTTGCTACCTATAGCAGTATCAAGGGTTTGTAGGGGTTCATATTCTCCGATTTTACCCTACTTTAATGCTTTACCTTGGTACTGTTTTAGGTGGCAAGCACTGACAAAAGAAGAAAGGAGTGAACCAATGGAACTGGTTTACATGGACGGCAAGAAAGAGCCGTATACTACGAGCGAAATCATCGCTGAATGTGCTGAAGTTACTCATCACACAATACAAGAACTTTTGAGAAAGCATAAAGCTGATTTTGAAAACTATGGAATTATCGCATTTGAAATGCGTAAATTAGACGGACGAGGGAGACCGATGAAAATCTATCGCTTGAACGAGCAACAGGCTACCTTGCTGATCACTTATCTAAAGAATACCGAACCTGTACGGCAATTCAAAATGAACCTAGTCAAAGCCTTTTTTGAAATGCGTGATGAACTTTCTAAACGCTATCTTCAAAGAGAACTGGAAAAGCCAAAGCGTAAAAGTTTAACTGAAGCTATTCAAACATGGGAGAAAGCACCTAAGCATGCCTATAGTACCCTTACAAACTTACTACTAAAGGGAGTGACAGGGAAGAATAAAGCGCAACTCATGAAGGAGCGAGAAAGTAAGAACGGCATTGATGGTTTGACAAGTGCAGAACTGACAAACTACCAACGTTTGGAAGATATGGCAATAGCTATGATTAACTTGAATAGGGGATATTCAGAAATTAAGGAATTAATTTTTAAAGCATAGGAATATAGAAAATGGAAAATGAATTTAAGACAGTTACAAATGCCAAGGGTTTAGAAATTCCCAAGTATCCCAAGGATTTTAAAAAGCTAGTTGAGAAAGACAGACAACTAGTCGAATATCTTTGTATGAACTATGAGGACTTAGAAAGTGAAGACCTGGGCGCATTTCTTGAAACGGTGGAGCAGGGATTCAGCTGGATTCTGGATCTTATCGAAAGTAAAGACTTGCTTTATAAACCAAAGTCAGGTAGTAATCATGCAAAAAGAAAATAAAAAAATCACTTGCTCAAATTTTGACCGAGGAGAGCAAGCGACAAGATTAAGGATATAGAAATTTTTTCTATGCTCCGATTATAGCAGAAAACAGCTATTTTATCAAATACAAACGAAAAACCGAAGAGCAGGCAAGCAATTAGAAAAGGTTTTGAAATCAAGCGCTGACAGGGTGATTCTAAGGCCTTGTTTAGCTGAAAGATGGGTAATTACTCACGAAACACCGCTACAAGCGTTCGCCAACTTGGGGCAATCGCCCAGCGTTTGGAGTGGGTGGAAACCTGTATAAGAAAAGGCAAAAGAAAAGGAAATAATATGACAGTAAATACAAATGATGTTCTAGTAGATTATGAGGGGCTTTGTTGTCAGTTAACTGATACTCTACTAGTCTTAGAAATGGCTAGTATGGAAGACAGTAAACAATCATCAGCTTTACTAAATACAGTAATCCAAGCTATGAACCAACTCATTTCAGAACATACTCAACAGGCTAATGACTATAGAAAGGGGATAAAACATGAATGAGTTAGATTTAACCAACATACAGGCGGTTATCTTTATTGTGGTAGCTATTGGTTTACTAATCTATCTAAACCACCTAGACCGCGAAAAAAGCGCCAAAATAGAGCGAGAAAACCAACAGACGATAGAAACACCTAACGAGAGTTTAACCCCCGATTATGGGCGTTATATTCAGCTTGCAGGGGTTAAGCCATGGGGGTACTAAGATGTTTGAAAAAATGATTGAAGATTTAAAGTCTAAGATTTTGGAAGCAGTGGAACGGTATTTAAAAAGTCATGAGAAAGTACCTCAAAAAAGATTAGATTTAATCAGCAAGGTGGAATTAAAGGAAGAACTGGGCATAGGAGATAAAACCTTGACGAAATGGGAAGGTGCAGGACTACCGCAGTATATACCGCCTATTGAAGATACTAGAAAAGCGTATTATAAAATCTCAGATGTTTTAAAGTTTTTGGGGGTAGATGATGGCAAAGACTAAAATATATTTTTGGTTAAAAGTTGATAAGAAGTTTTTTGATAATCTTTTTATTAAACGACTTAAAAATATGCCTGGTGGCTACACTATGACAGTGATTTATATCCGTCTTATGTTGGAAAGTTTAGAAGATGATTGTATTTTGTACTATGAGGGGTATTTTGATAATTTGATACAGGAGCTAGCTTTAAAATTGGATGTGTCCGAGGATGATATAAATATGACAGTTGCATATTTTACAAAATGCGGACTGATTCAGATAGACGATGATGGACATGCTACATTATCACAAGCAAAAGCCATGGTTGAGAGTGAAACAAACTGGGCAAAATACAAGCGAGAACAAAGAAAAAACAGTCAAGATTTACCAAAATTGGATAATGTCCAAAATAAAAAGACTATTTCCAACTCACGTCCAACAGAGATAGAGAAAGAGAATAGAGTTAATAGTAAGAGTAATAATTTATATTTAGATAATATATTGTCGGGAAATCCCGACTACAATTTTCCTACTTGGCTTGAAGAAACAGCTATAAAAGATTTAGAGAAAACAAAATATAAAGAACTTTGGATTCCTATTGTTTATCTGAATCAAGTAGCTAATAAGAGGTATAAGTTTGTTGATAAGACAAAAAGGCTTTTATTAGCACGATTCAAAGAAGGCTATACACTTGAAGATTTTAAACAGGTAATAGATATTAAAACGGCAGAATGGAAGGATAGTCCTGAATTTTCTAAATATCTGAGACCTGAAACACTTTTCGGATCTAAGTTTGACGGTTATTTGAATCAAAAGCCTAAAACCATAAAAGGGAAGTCAGAAGATAACTTCCCAGATCTACCATTTTAGGAGTTGCAAGGATGAAGGAACAATTTAAAGAGTTCAATAACAGAAAAATATCGGATAAAGTTTGTGATATTCATCAGGTAAATTACTGGGAAATTTCTATACCTGTAGTAGGGAGTTCAGAAAGAAAAATACAATCATTTTGCCCGGAGTGTGTGAAGGGGGATATTAAACAAAAAGAGAAAGACCTATTACAGCGGTTTGATGATAGACAAACATATTTTAAAACTTATGATGTATTAATGCGTGATAGTACAATTCCTAAAGAGTTAAAGGGAGCGACATTTGATAATTTCTTTGTTAAGACTACAGAGGAAGGTCAGATGTTAGAGTTTGTAAAGGGTCAAGCCCAGAAATACCTTGCAGGTATGACGGGAAATACTTTAATCAGCGGTAGCACAGGAATAGGAAAAAGTCATTTATCGCTTGCCCTGGCCAAAGAAATCAATGAGAGTTTCAGAGAGAAGAACGATCCTAAGAGTGTTTTATTTGTTAGCTTAACCGAGATTATCAAGCAGATAAAAGAAGGCTGGGCTTATGGAAGAAATGCAAACTTAACAGAATATGAGGCGGTTAAAAAGCTTGTTGATGTTGATTTTCTAATTATCGATGACCTGGGGGCAAAAAATGGGACGGTAACACCTAAGAGCGATTGGGAACAGGATTTCTTGTTTGATATTATCAATAATCGAGAAACTACGATTTTCAACACGAACCTAGATAGTAGTGAACTGCGGACTGTTTATAATGCTAGAAACTCAAGTAGAATTTTGAAAGGTTTAGAGGGGAACACTTTTAAGGCTTTCACAATCAAAGATAAGCGATATACGATTAATACAGTGAGAGGAGAGAAAGGTTAATAGATATGGATGAAATGAAATTTTCAACAGAAAAAGGCTTTATTGTCTACGAAAAATGTGGTATAATAGAGATAGAAAAAGTTCCAAGATTTGGAGAGATAACTTTAGTCTACTCAGATGGGAAATTTACTCATCTAGTCAAAAAAGAAACTAAAAAATAAGTCTATTGAGAACAACTCAGGGGCATACCGTAAGCATATGATGCTAGTGGTATGCCCTTTTTTGCTTGAGAAGAAAGGAGGTGAAGAAGATGACGGTAGATACTTCATTAGGGTATGTGGTAGCTAGTAAGTTTTCTATTGATCCGGAAAAAAGACAGAAAATATTTTCAAAATGTAAAAATGAAGATAGCAGTTTAGAAAGTGGGAACCATGAAATACTAGAAAAATATGCTGACGAAAACACAAAATCAACAGTTAGAAAAAATGATTTTAAAAGCTCGTAGAGTTCTAAAAGAAAAGCTAAGAGCTAAGAACTTTAGAAAAAATTATAAACAACGAGGAGCAATAAAGAGATAAAGGAGGGTAAAATGAGTTTAACGAGTGATTTAGCAAATGAAATTGCTAAAACTTTGGAAGCTTATTCTGAAGAAGTTGAAGAACAGATAGATTTAATTGCTGAAGAGGTTACAAATGAAGCAGTGAATGAATTGAAACAAACAAGTCCTAAAAGATATGGGAAATATGCGAAAAATTGGCGCTTTAAGAAAAATTCTAAAGGTTCTTTTGTAATCTATAATGCAGATCCAACATATAGATTAACTCATTTATTAGAACATGGACATGTATTAAGAAATGGGGGACGCAGCAAAGCAATTCCTCACATAAAACCAGTAGAGGAAAAAATAAAAGAGAAATTTGAACAAAAAATAAAAAAAATAGGCAGATAATCTAAAAAATAAGATAAAGGAGTATAAAATGGCTAAAAAATTTAGTTTGGTAGAAAAGTATGTAAGAAGTAGAGGAATGAGTATCGATGATAAAAATTCAAAAACAGGTTTAATATTATCACAAGATATAACAAGTATCTATGACGTTCCTGAAGAAGGAAAAGAACTAGTGGATCTTGTTAATGTGATTGAGTATACGGGTACTGGTGGAACATATGAAACTGTAGGTTTTGACGATGAACATCTATCAGAACTTGAATCGGAAGAGTTTAGAGAAAGTGAAATTGTAGAACTTAGAAAAAAACAGATTAGAACTAAGTTCGAACACAAGACATTTTCAGGCCGTATCCCCTTATCGTCTGAACAAGTTGATGATGGAGAATATAATATATTAGACTTCTTAAGTAACAAAATTACCCGTCTTTGTCGTAAAACACGTAATATTGAAATTGGAAAAATTCTAAAAGAAGCACCTGAAAAAAATGTTTCTAATTTTGACGAATTGAAAGACACCATAAACGATTTGAATCCTGAACGTCATAATACTCTTGTATTAAGTCAGTCGCTATTTAAGTTTTTAGATAAAGAGAAATCTAGTGATGGAAATTATATTTTAAAAATTAACAAGAAAGAACGATACTCAGAAAACTTATACGTTGATGATGTTATTGTTGTGTCTGATGAAGTACTAGGAGTAAAAGGCGATAAAGTTGCTTTCGTTGGGGATTTGTACA
The DNA here is from genome assembly GCF_013277505.1 of Streptococcus sp. k-378. NCBI lineage: Bacteria > Bacillati > Bacillota > Bacilli > Lactobacillales > Streptococcaceae > Streptococcus > Streptococcus sp. k-378. The sequence continues at coordinate 22,774 of NZ_VMNC01000028.1, forward strand.
ATTTCGCTACTTTATTTGAAAGAAATAAAAATAGCTTACGTTGGGTAAGTGAATCCGTTATTTATGGAATGAGTTTAATGCTTTATACTCGTTTCGTTGTGAAGAAAATTGAAACGGATTGCGCTTTCTTTATAAAATGGAATTAGGAGATAGGGGATGGATATTAGAGAAGTATTATCAATATTAGAAAATCTTGATGATAAAAAAGATAAGATTGCAAAAGCAAGAACAAAGTTGGAAGAAAAAAGAAAAACAATTACTGGAGAGAAGAAGGTTTTATTTGATAATATTGATTCTTTTTTTGAGGATAATGCTACTTCCTTAGAACAAATTGCTAAAATGAGTGAATCAATCAATCTTTTAGAGAAAGAGTATGATACTTATTTCTGGGAGGCAAAGGCAGCGATATTTGAATATATCTTTAAAGAGACTAAGCGAAGAGCTGAAGAAAAGAAAATCTATAAACGTTACCAGAAGAAACTTAGTATAATTTTAGATGCCTACGATGAAATTCAAGCACTAAAGAAAGATGTAGAAGAAATACATAAAGGCGTAGTTGGAGAAATAACTCAGGAGCATTCTCTTGAAGTATATCGGACAGAAGTAAATCCAACAAGCATCCTTCCGTTCTTAAATCCTGATGTCAGTGGGCATATGAATTTTTCTAAGGAATATCGTAAGATTAAAGAGTATTTAGGTAAAGAGTAGTTCATTAGAAACAAGGCTGATTTGAATATCAAGAAATTGATAGCTATATCAAAAATGGCCTTGTTTTTAATTTTAGTAAATTAGTTTCACAAAATGAAGAAAGCATAAACTAAAATAGAGTATAGGCTTGGAAGCCATGTATATCAGTAAGTTATAGAATGGGGTGAGTTTCACAGAATGTAAGATAAGAGAAACTGGGGAATAAATTAGAGGGATACTTCTTTAAATTGTCATATTGAATAGTTGTCAAACTTAAAACAATGATACCTGGTAAGTGGAGTGTTGGAAGGCTTTTAGCGCTTTTTGTCAGTTTGACAGAATTTACAATTTGACAAATTGAAAGATAAAAAATTTTTTAAATTTAAGTGGAGGTACTTGCCTATGTACGAGTTGAGTAACAGAGACCTGGACGGGATAGATATTGAGTTAGGACGATATAGAACGCTTGCTAATAAAATTTATTTGAGAAGACAGGAACTGATACATAATAAGAAACATAGCACTGAAGATTATACTGGTGGGAAAGGCAAGACAGTATCTAGTCCTACTGAAACGACAATCATTAGAATTGAAGAAGACCAAACACTAAGATATTTAGAAGGCTTCAAACTAGTTGTAGATACCTTGATGGAAAACTTAATTGAAAGTGATCTAGTAATTTTTAAAATGAGATATTTAGAAGCTGGTGCGACTTGGGAAGACGTGGCAGAGAAACTAAATAAAACTACTCGTTATATAAATAGTCGAAGAAAAGCAATCGCTAAAAGATTTATAGAACTGAAAGGATATTGACACTCCCCCCACGTTGAAAAAAATTTTTTGAAGCCTCTGGGAACCGGTGAAGGGAACTTTTTCCAAGTCGGAGACCTCCAGACAAAAAGGGGGTAAAAACTGGCCAATTTACCAGAAAAATGATTAGTTTTGAAAAATGAAGAAATTTAGGGGAAGAAATTAAGCTCCTACCCTTTCTTTTGCTTTGTTTAAAACACCACGGACAAACTACAAGCCCTTAGAAACGAATCTGGGGGCTTTTGTGAGGTTGTAAAAACAAGTGTAAAAAATACGTGTTACACATTGACAAATATTTCAAACAAGTGTATAATATAATTAAAGATACGGAAAGGAGAAACCGATGACCGAAAGAGAACTAAAGAAACTCGCTAAGAAAAAAGGGTTTATCAAAACAGCTTTTGGTAAAGGTTCGCATGAAGTTTGGAAACATCCAGATGGAAGAACGGTCACGATACCTAAACCAAAAGAAAACGATTATAGACCTGGAACACTTGGCAAGATTTTGAAAGTATTGGAAGGGGAGTAAAAAAACTCCCTCCCCTATATTGGGGCGGTCATTGGTTATTATCAGATTATGAAATACACTTACTTGGCACTATTTGAAGTGGATACAGAAAACGGCGGTTATACAATCACGTTCCCTGATTTTCAAGGAGCAGTTAGCGAGGCTGACACCTTAAACGAGGCAATTTATAAGGCCCGTGAGGTGCTAGAAATTTATACAATCATGTTTGAAGATGAAGGCAAAGAGTTTCCAGGACCTTCAAGTTTTAAGGCTTTGGCTAGTCAACTTGGCAGTGATGAGGATATTCTGCAAGCTATCTCAGTAGATACGGAACTAGTTAGAGAGCGCGAACGTTCTAAGATTGTCAATAAGACTGTAACCCTACCTAGTTGGTTGGTTGAAGTTGGTAAAGAAAATAAAATCAATTTCAGTCAGCTACTACAAAAAGCGATCAGAGAAGAATTACAGGTATAACGTCATAAAGTACGTACTTCATGGTATAATATACCTATCAGCAATAAAAAAAGCACGTTTGATCGTGCTAGTTTCTTGCCTGCTGAACTCATTATTTATTGCCCTTTTTGAGGGCTTTTTTTGTGGACTTTTTGAGAATTTTTAAGAACTTTTAATGATATCTATTGAAATGTGATTTTTTAAAAACTCAGTAATATCAAGGGTTTAGGAGCTGTAAATTGGTAAAAAGAAAGTTGCAAAAGGTAATATACGATTATAGCAGAAAGAAAGCCTTTTTTCAATGAAGAAAATAAGATGCTTTATAGGATAAAGCGAGCCTTTCCAATCGGCTGAGACACTTTCAGTCAATTTTTTCTTGCTTTCTGTTCCTAAAAAAGATATACTTTGAAAATAAAATAATTTAATACTCAATGAAAATCAAAGAGCAAACTAGGAAGCTAGCCGTAGTCAGCTCAAAGCACTGCTTTGANNTGACGAAGTCAGCTCAAAATACTGTTTTGAGGTTGCAGATGGAAGCTGACGCGGTTTGAAGAGATTTTCGAAGAGTATAAACTGCTTATAAAATAAAAAGGAGCCCTGATGGAACATATTATTTATCAGCTTGAAGAGGATTTGGCAATTATTACTTTAAACCGTCCTGATGTCGCTAATGGTTTTCATATTCCCATGTGTGAGGAGATCTTAGAAGCCTTGACTCTGGCAGAAGAAAATCCAGCTGTGCATTTTATCTTAATCAATGCCAATGGAAAGGTCTTCTCAGTTGGGGGAGATTTGGTAGAGATGAAGCGGGCAGTGGATGAGGATGATATTCCATCATTGACAAAAATCGCAGAGTTGGTCAATACGATTTCTTATAAAATCAAGCAAATAGCCAAACCTGTTTTAATGGAAGTTGACGGTGCTGTTGCAGGTGCCGCAGCGAATATGGCTGTTGCGGCAGATTTCTGTTTGGCGACGGATAAGGCTAAGTTTATCCAAGCCTTTGTTGGTGTTGGTTTGGCTCCAGATGCAGGGGGAATTCATCTCTTGAGCCGCAGTATCGGTGTGACGCGTGCTGCTCAATTAGCTATGACAGGAGAGGCTTTAACGGCAGAAAAAGCCCTAGAATGGGGGTTGGTTTACCGCGTTTCTGAAGCTGAAAAACTTGAAAAGACGAGAGAACAGCTTCTTAAAAAATTAAGACGTGCTTCAAGTAATTCCTATGCTGCCATTAAGAAGTTGGTTTGGGAGAGCCAGTTTAAAGACTGGCAGGGTTACGCTACTTTAGAACTGAACCTACAGAAATCCTTAGCTCAAACAGAGGATTTCAAAGAAGGAGTGCGAGCTCATTCGGAGAGAAGAAGACCTAAATTTACAGGAAAATAAAAAATACTTGCATCATTCTTTGAATTTTGATATAATTCTTTCTGTCAAATGTTTTGATTGTAAAAGTTTTTTGAAGAAGGAGGGATATGAAAAATGGACTACCAACGAATCAATGAATATTTAACATCTATATTTAACAATGTCCTTGTAATTGAGGAAGTGAACTTGAGAGGTAGTCGTTTTAAGGATATCTCCATCAAAGAAATGCATACGATTGATGTCATCGGTAAGGCTCCAGATGTGACTCCAAGTCAAGTGTCAAAAGAGTTGATGGTAACTCTTGGAACTGTTACGACAAGTTTGAACAATTTAGAGCGTAAGGGATACATTGAGCGAGTTCGGTCAGAACAGGATCGTCGTGTGGTGCATCTGCATTTGACAAAGAAGGGGCGCTTGATCCATAGACTGCATAAACGCTTCCACAAGGCCATGGTAGAAAAAATTATTGATGGCATGAGCGAGGAAGAAATTGATGTCATGAGCAAAGGTTTGACTAATCTTTACCAATTTTTGGAGGATTTGAAATAATGGCTTTTGCAAAAATAAGCCAGGTTGCTCATTATGTGCCAGAGCAAGTGGTTACAAATCACGACTTGGCTCAGATTATGGATACCAATGATGAGTGGATTTCAAGTCGAACGGGAATACGACAAAGGCATATTTCAAGAACAGAATCTACCAGTGATTTGGCTACGGAAGTTGCTAAGAAACTGATGGCAAAAGCTGGAATAATAGGAGAGGAACTGGATTTTATCATCCTAGCTACCATTACTCCAGATTCGATGATGCCCTCTACAGCTGCTCGTGTTCAAGCTAATATTGGTGCTAATAAAGCCTTTGCTTTTGACTTAACCGCGGCTTGCAGTGGATTTGTATTTGCTCTTTCAACTGCTGAAAAGTTTATCGCTTCTGGTCGCTTTCAAAAAGGCTTGGTGATTGGTAGTGAAACCCTCTCTAAGGCAGTCGATTGGTCGGATCGATCAACAGCTGTGTTGTTTGGAGATGGTGCTGGTGGTGTCTTGTTAGAAGCTAGCGAGCAAGAGAATTTCTTAGCTGAGAGTCTCAATAGCGATGGAAGTCGCAGTGAGTGTTTAACTTATGGGCATTCAGGTTTGCATTCTCCATTTTCAGATCAAGAAAGTGCAGATTCATTGTTGAAGATGGATGGACGCGCAGTCTTTGATTTTGCCATTCGAGATGTAGCCAAGTCTATCAAGCAGACTATTGAAGAATCTCCTATAGAGGCGACAGACTTGGATTATCTGCTATTGCATCAGGCTAATATCCGTATTTTGGATAAGATGGCTAGAAAAATTGGTGTTGACCGAGACAAACTTCCAGCCAATATGATGGAATATGGCAATACCAGTGCAGCCAGTATCCCGATTTTACTTTCAGAGTGTGTAGAACAAGGCCTCATCCCTTTAGATGGTAGTCAGACTGTTCTGCTATCAGGCTTCGGTGGAGGCTTGACCTGGGGCACGCTCATTCTTACAATTTAGGTAATCATGTGGTGAACACATTGTTATAAAAAAACTATTTATTTTAAAGGAGTCCTATCATGGCAGTATTTGAAAAAGTACAAGAAATTATCGTTGAAGAACTTGGAAAAGACGCATCAGAAGTAACACTTGAATCAACTTTTGATGATTTGGACGCTGATTCATTGGACTTGTTCCAAGTAATCTCAGAAATCGAAGATGCTTTTGATATCCAAATCGAAGCAGAAGATGACTTGAAAACAGTTGGTGACTTGGTTGCCTACGTTGAAGAGCAAACAAAATAATACTCAATGAAAATCAAAGAGCAAACTAGGAAGCTAGCCGCAGGCTGTACTTGAGTACGGCAAGGTGACGCTGACGTGGTTTGAATTTGATTTTCGAAGAGTATAAGCAGAATATAGATAGAAGGAGTAGGGAAACCCGCTCCCTCTTGTTTAGGCAATAGTTTGATTGTCAAATTATGACAGTATCGAACTATTACGTAAGCAAGAAACGATGGAGGCACTATGAAAACGCGTATTACAGAATTATTGAACATTGATTATCCTATCTTTCAAGGAGGAATGGCCTGGGTTGCTGATGGTGATTTAGCAGGGGCTGTTTCTAAAGCTGGAGGACTAGGGATTATCGGTGGGGGAAATGCCCCGAAAGAAGTTGTCAAGGCAAATATTGATAAGATCAAATCATTGACGGATAAACCCTTTGGTGTCAACATCATGCTCTTGTCTCCCTTTGTGGAAGATATTGTAGATCTCGTTATCGAGGAAGGTGTTAAGGTAGTGACAACAGGTGCAGGAAATCCTGGTAAATACATGGAACGTTTCCATGAAGCAGGGATTACAGTTATTCCTGTTGTACCAAGCGTTGCCCTAGCTAAACGAATGGAAAAAATTGGTGCGGACGCTGTTATCGCAGAAGGAATGGAAGCTGGGGGGCATATCGGTAAATTAACAACCATGACCTTGGTGCGACAGGTAGCCACAGCTGTATCTATTCCTGTTATTGCTGCAGGAGGAATTGCGGATGGTGAAGGTGCTGCGGCTGGCTTTATGCTAGGTGCAGAGGCTGTACAGGTGGGGACACGGTTTGTAGTTGCAAAAGAGTCGAATGCCCATCCAAACTACAAGGAGAAAATTTTAAAAGCAAGGGATATTGATACTACGATTTCAGCTCAGCACTTTGGTCATGCTGTTCGTGCTATTAAAAATCAGTTGACTAGAGATTTTGAACTGGCTGAAAAAGATGCCTTTAAGCAGGAAGATCCTGATTTAGAAATCTTTGAACAAATGGGAGCAGGCGCCCTAGCCAAAGCAGTTGTTCACGGTGATGTGGATGGTGGCTCTGTCATGGCAGGTCAAATCGCAGGGCTTGTTTCTAAAGAAGAAACAGCTGAAGAAATCCTAAAAGATTTGTATTACGGAGCAGCTAAGAAAATTCAAGAAGAAGCCTCTCGCTGGGCAGGAGTTGTAAGAAATGACTAAAACAGCCTTTTTATTTGCTGGTCAAGGTGCCCAGTATCTAGGGGTGGGACGGGATCTCTATGATCACTACCCTATTGTCAAAGAAACGATTGATCGAGCGAGTCAGGTGCTCGGTTATGATTTGCGTTATCTCATCGATAGGGAAGAAGACAAACTCAATCAGACCCGCTATACGCAACCAGCCATTCTAGCGACTTCGGTTGCTATCTACCGTTTATTGCAAGAAAAGGGCTATCAGCCTGATATGGTTGCTGGTTTATCTCTTGGAGAATACTCTGCCTTGGTGGCAAGCGGCGCCTTGGATTTTGAAGATGCGGTTGCCTTGGTAGCTAAGCGTGGAGCCTATATGGAAGAAGCGGCTCCTGCTGACTCTGGCAAGATGGTAGCAGTTCTCAATACGCCAGTAGAGGTCATTGAAGAAGCCTGTCAAAAAGCTTCTGAACTTGGAGTGGTTACTCCAGCCAACTATAACACACCTGCACAAATCGTCATTGCTGGAGAAGTGGTTGCAGTTGATCGAGCGGTTGAACTTTTGCAAGAAGCAGGTGCCAAACGCTTGATTCCTCTTAAGGTGTCAGGTCCCTTTCACACCGCTCTCCTTGAACCTGCTAGCCAGAAACTAGCTGAAACTCTAGCTCAGGTAAGTTTTTCAGATTTTACTTGTCCCCTAGTCGGCAATACAGAAGCTGCTGTGATGCAAAAAGAGGACATTGCTCAGCTCTTGACGCGTCAGGTCAAGGAACCCGTTCGTTTCTATGAAAGTATTGGGGTCATGCAAGAAGCAGGCATAAGCAACTTTATCGAGATTGGACCGGGGAAAGTCTTGTCAGGTTTTGTTAAAAAAATTGATCAAACTGCTCACTTAGCTCATGTGGAAGATCAAGCGAGTTTAGTAGCACTTTTAGAAAAATAGACTAAAATAAGTAGAAGTTTTGAAAGGAAAAAAATGAAACTAGAACATAAAAATATCTTTATTACAGGTTCGAGTCGTGGAATTGGTCTTGCCATCGCCCACAAGTTTGCTCAAGTAGGAGCCAACATTGTCTTAAACAGTCGTGGGGCAATCTCAGAAGAATTGCTTGCTGAGTTTTCAAACTATGGTATCAAGGTGGTTCCCATTTCAGGAGATGTATCAGATTTTGCAGACGCTAAGCGTATGATTGATCAAGCTATTGCAGAACTGGGTTCAGTAGATGTTTTGGTCAACAATGCAGGGATCACCCAAGATACTCTTATGCTTAAGATGACAGAAGCAGATTTTGAAAAAGTGCTCAAGGTCAATCTGACTGGTGCCTTTAATATGACACAATCAGTCTTGAAACCGATGATGAAAGCCAGAGAAGGTGCTATCATTAATATGTCTAGTGTTGTTGGTTTGATGGGGAATATTGGTCAAGCTAACTATGCTGCTTCTAAGGCTGGCTTGATTGGCTTTACCAAGTCTGTGGCACGCGAGGTCGCTAGTCGGAATATACGAGTCAATGTGATTGCTCCAGGAATGATTGAGTCTGATATGACAGCTATCTTATCAGATAAGATTAAGGAAGCTACACTAGCTCAGATTCCGATGAAAGAATTTGGGCAGGCAGAGCAGGTTGCAGATTTGACAGTATTTTTAGCAGGCCAAGATTATCTAACTGGTCAAGTGGTTGCCATTGATGGTGGCTTAAGTATGTAGCGAAAGCTAGAGGTGAAAAGAATGAAACTAAATCGAGTAGTGGTAACAGGTTATGGAGTAACATCTCCAATCGGAAATACGCCAGAAGAATTTTGGAATAGTTTAGCAACTGGGAAAATCGGCATTGGTGGCATTACAAAATTTGATCATAGTGACTTTGATGTTCATAATGCGGCAGAAATCCAAGATTTTCCGTTCGATAAATACTTTGTAAAAAAAGATACCAACCGTTTTGATAACTATTCTTTATATGCCTTGTATGCAGCCCAAGAGGCTGTAAATCATGCCAATCTTGATGTAGAGGCTCTTAATAGGGATCGTTTTGGTGTTATCGTTGCATCTGGTATTGGTGGAATCAAGGAAATTGAAGATCAGGTACTTCGCCTTCATGAAAAAGGGCCCAAACGTGTCAAACCAATGACTCTTCCAAAAGCTTTACCAAATATGGCTTCTGGGAATGTAGCCATGCGTTTTGGTGCAAACGGTGTTTGTAAATCTATCAATACTGCCTGCTCTTCATCAAATGATGCGATTGGGGATGCCTTCCGCTCTATTAAGTTTGGTTTCCAAGATGTGATGTTGGTGGGAGGAACAGAAGCTTCTATCACACCTTTTGCCATCGCTGGTTTCCAAGCCTTAACAGCTCTCTCTACTACAGAGGATCCAACTCGTGCTTCGATCCCATTTGATAAGGATCGCAATGGGTTTGTTATGGGTGAAGGTTCAGGGATGTTGGTTCTAGAAAGTCTTGAACACGCTGAAAAACGTGGAGCTACTATCCTGGCTGAAGTGGTTGGTTACGGAAATACTTGTGATGCCTACCACATGACTTCTCCACATCCAGAAGGTCAGGGAGCTATCAAGGCCATCAAACTAGCCTTGGAAGAAGCTGAGATTTCTCCAGAGCAAGTAGCCTATGTCAATGCTCACGGAACGTCAACTCCTGCCAATGAAAAAGGAGAAAGTGGTGCTATCGTAGCTGTTCTTGGTAAGGAAGTACCTGTATCATCAACCAAGTCTTTTACAGGACATTTGCTGGGGGCTGCGGGTGCAGTAGAAGCTATCGTCACCATCGAAGCTATGCGTCATAACTTTGTACCAATGACAGCTGGGACAAGTGAAGTATCAGATTATATCGAAGCTAATGTCGTTTATGGACAAGGCTTGGAGAAAGAAATTCCATACGCTATTTCAAATACTTTTGGTTTTGGAGGCCACAATGCAGTTCTTGCTTTCAAACGTTGGGAGAATAGATAAGTATGAATTTAAACGATATTAAAGACTTGATGACTCAATTTGACCAGTCAAGTTTGAGAGAATTTTCTTATAAAAATGGGACGGATGAGTTGCAGTTTAGCAAGAATGAAGCGAGACCTGTGCCTGAAGTTGCAACTCAAGTCGCTCCAGCACCCGTTCTAGCAACACCGAGTCCAGTAGCTCCTACATCTGCTCCAGCAGAGACTGTAGCAGAAGAAGTTCCAGCTCCAGCTGAAGCAAGTGTGGCTACTGAGGGAAATCTTGTAGAGAGTCCACTTGTTGGAGTGGTTTACTTGGCTGCTGGACCAGATAAACCTGCCTTCGTTACAGTTGGTGATAGTGTCAAAAAAGGTCAAACATTGGTCATTATCGAAGCCATGAAAGTCATGAATGAAATCCCAGCTCCTAAGGATGGTGTGGTAACGGAAATTCTCGTCTCTAACGAAGAAATGGTTGAGTTTGGTAAAGGATTGGTACGTATCAAATGATCGATATTCAAGGAATCAAAGAAGCCCTTCCCCACCGTTATCCTATGCTTCTAGTGGACCGTGTCTTGGAAGTGAGCGAGGATACCATTGTTGCTATCAAAAATGTGACCATCAACGAGCCTTTCTTTAACGGCCACTTTCCTCAATACCCAGTTATGCCAGGTGTTCTGATTATGGAAGCCTTGGCGCAAACTGCCGGTGTGTTGGAGTTGTCAAAACCTGAAAATAAAGGAAAACTGGTCTTTTACGCTGGTATGGACAAGGTTAAGTTCAAGAAGCAAGTTGTACCAGGCGACCAATTGGTTATGACAGCGACTTTTGTAAAACGTCGTGGCACCATAGCTGTGGTTGAAGCAAAGGCTGAAGTGGATGGCAAGCTTGCAGCCAGTGGTACCCTTACTTTTGCAATTGGGAACTAAGGAGGTTCTCCATGTTTCGAAAAATTTTAATTGCCAATCGTGGTGAAATTGCGGTTCGTATTATCCGTGCGGCACGTGAATTGGGGATTGCGACGGTAGCGGTTTATTCAACTGCTGATAAGGAAGCTCTTCATACGCTTTTGGCAGATGAAGCAGTTTGTATTGGTCCTGGCAAGGCAACAGAGTCTTATCTCAATATTAATGCAGTTCTATCAGCTGCAGTCTTGACTGAGGCAGAAGCTATTCACCCTGGTTTTGGATTTCTCAGTGAAAATTCCAAATTTGCGACCATGTGTGAAGAAGTAGGTATCAAGTTTATCGGTCCATCTGGTCATGTTATGGATATGATGGGGGATAAGATCAATGCGCGTGCTCAGATGATTAAAGCAGGTGTGCCTGTTATACCAGGTTCAGATGGAGAAGTGCATAACTCTGAAGAAGCTTTAATTGTTGCTGAAAAAATTGGCTATCCTGTTATGCTCAAGGCTTCAGCAGGTGGAGGTGGTAAAGGGATTCGTAAGGTTGAAAAACCAGATGACCTCGTTTCTGCCTTTGAAACTGCCTCTAGTGAGGCCAAGGCCAATTATGGCAATGGTGCCATGTACATAGAACGGGTTATCTATCCAGCTCGGCACATTGAGGTTCAAATCCTAGGTGATGAGCATGGACATGTGATTCACTTGGGTGAACGGGATTGTTCTCTTCAAAGGAATAACCAAAAGGTTTTGGAAGAAAGTCCCTCGATTGCAATCGGAAAAACGCTGCGTCATGAAATAGGTGCTGCTGCTGTTCGAGCGGCAGAGTTTGTTGGCTATGAGAATGCAGGAACCATTGAATTTCTTCTTGATGAAGCAAGTAGCAATTTCTATTTCATGGAGATGAATACTCGTGTTCAGGTAGAACATCCAGTAACAGAGTTTGTTTCAGGTGTTGATATCGTTAAGGAACAGATTTGCATTGCGGCAGGTCAGCCTTTGTCTGTTAAGCAAGAAGATATTGTCCTACGCGGTCATGCCATCGAGTGTCGTATCAATGCAGAAAACCCAGCCTTTAACTTTGCTCCAAGTCCAGGTAAGATTACTAATCTCTATCTGCCAAGTGGTGGAGTTGGCTTGCGCGTGGATTCAGCAGTTTATCCAGGTTATACCATTCCGCCTTATTATGATAGTATGATTGCCAAAATCATAGTACACGGCGAAAATCGTTTTGACGCCTTGATGAAAATGCAACGTGCCCTCTATGAATTAGAAATTGAAGGAGTGCAGACCAATGCAGATTTCCAGCTTGACCTCATTTCAGATCGCAATGTCATTGCTGGGGATTATGATACTTCCTTCTTGATGGAAACCTTCTTACCTAAATATCAAGAAAAAGAATAAAATGACTTTAAGAGTTTAAACCGAAAAGGGGAATCAATGGCTCTATTTAGTAAAAAAGATAAGTATATTCGAATCAATCCCAATCGTTCGGTTAGGGAAAAACCTCAAGCTAAGCCAGAGGTTCCAGATGAATTATTTTCCCAGTGTCCAGGCTGTAAGCATACCATTTATCAGAAGGATCTGGGAAGTGAGCGTATCTGTCCGCACTGTAGCTATACCTTTCGTATTTCTGCCCAAGAACGCTTGGCTTTGATGATTGATATGGGAACCTTCAAGGAATTGTTTACAGGGATTGAAAGCAAGGATCCCTTGCATTTCCCTGGTTATCAAAAGAAACTAGCAACTATGCGTGAAAAAACAGGTCTGGATGAAGCCGTTGTGACAGGAACAGCTCTTATAAAAGGTCAGACTGTGGCTCTTGGGATTATGGATTCTAACTTTATCATGGCTTCTATGGGTACGGTTGTAGGTGAAAAAATCACTCGTTTGTTTGAGTATGCGACTGTCGAAAAATTGCCAGTTGTCCTATTCACAGCCTCTGGTGGAGCCCGTATGCAGGAAGGAATCATGAGTCTCATGCAGATGGCTAAGATCTCTGCGGCGGTTAAACGCCATTCAAATGTTGGTCTCTTTTACCTGACCATTTTGACAGATCCAACGACTGGTGGTGTGACAGCTTCTTTCGCTATGGAAGGCGATATCATTCTGGCTGAACCACAGAGCTTGGTTGGTTTTGCTGGGCGTCGTGTGATTGAAAATACGGTTCGTGAAAGCTTGCCTGAGGATTTCCAAAAGGCAGAATTCCTATTAGAACATGGCTTTGTGGATGCTATTGTCAAAAGAAGAGACTTACCAGATATGATTGCTAGCCTAGTCAGATTGCATGGAGGGAGTCCTAGATGAATATTGCAAAAATAGTCAGAGAAGCGCGTGAGCAGAGTCGCTTGACAACCTTGGACTTTGCGACAGGCATTTTTGATGAATTTATCCAATTACATGGTGACCGTTCTTTTCGTGATGATGGTGCAGTTGTTGGTGGTATTGGTTGGCTTGGAGACCAAGCTGTAACAGTGGTTGGTATCCAAAAAGGCAAGAGTTTGCAAGACAACCTCAAACGGAATTTTGGCCAACCACATCCAGAAGGCTACCGAAAGGCACTGCGGTTGATGAAACAGGCTGAGAAATTTGGCCGTCCAGTTGTGACCTTTATCAATACAGCAGGTGCTTATCCTGGTGTCGGAGCGGAAGAACGTGGACAGGGAGAAGCTATTGCTCGCAATCTCATGGAAATGAGTGATTTGAAAGTTCCTATTATTGCCATCATTATCGGTGAAGGTGGTTCAGGTGGGGCTCTGGCTCTAGCCGTTGCGGACCGTGTTTGGATGCTGGAAAATTCTATCTATGCCATTCTCAGCCCAGAAGGCTTTGCTTCCATTCTATGGAAGGACGGCAGTCGTGCCATGGAAGCAGCAGAGTTGATGAAAATCACTTCACACGAACTGTTAGAAATGGACGTAGTAGACAAGGTGATTTCTGAAGCAGGACTTTCTAGCAAAGAACTGATTAAGAATGTTAAAAAAGAACTCCAAGCTGAGCTAGCTCTACTTTCACAAAAACCGTTAGAAGCGTTGTTGGAAGAGCGCTATCAACGGTTTAGAAAATACTAATACCTCAGAATACGCAAAAACTAGAACTGGCAGTTAGTTCTAGTTTTTATGTGGTTCTTACTCTGTGCAGAGGGGAAAGTCAAAAGGTGCCTGGAAGACCAAACACCTTTTTGATTATTCATTTTCTTCAGTTACAAATTGACTAAGCAATCCATTGATAAAACGGGCTGATTTTTGATCTGAAAAATTCTTGGCAAGTTCAATGGCTTCATTGACTGCTACCAGCTGAGGTGTATCAAATGATGTGATTTCAAAGATACCCAAGCGTAGTAAGTTTTTTTCGACCAAAGTCAAACGTTCAACTGTCCAGCCTGACTTGAGGTGCTGGTTGATTTGTTTATCCAACTCTTCTTTTTGAGCTTGGATACCAGAAACCAAGTTTAGAAGAAAGGCTGGGATTTGCACATCTGCATCTTCACGGTCATGTGTGTAGGCAAAGCGACAAGCCGTTTCCATATCTGTACCGAATTCAAGGCTCATAAGAGCTTGAAAAGCGCATTTACGAAGTTCGCGTCTAGATTCTAATAATGGACTAGTCATTGAGGAAGTCCTCGTTAAATAGATCTTTCAACTCAGGTTTTGGTGTTTTATCTGGAACGATTCCTGTAACATGGATATTGACAGCAGAAAGTTCCACATCAGCCATATCATGGACAGCATCTTTGACCGCTTTTTGAATAGCAAGAGCCACTTTTGGTACTTTCACACCGTACTCAAGGTAGAGGTAGATGTCAGCAGTTAGTTCTTCATTGCTTTCTTTTAAGTAGACACCACGACCAAGAGAGAGTTTTGATAGGGTGTCAGATACGGATTTATTTGAAAATGAGTGGACACCCTCAACTTTAGCAGTTGCGATGGCAATAATTTTTTCAAGTACACGTGGAGCGATAACGATTTCGCCAAATTGTTCTTCAATTCCCATAGAATGACCTCTTTCTAGAGATTAGGCACGAGAAACGTAAGTTCCTTCTGCAGTGTTGATGATCAATTTTTGTCCAGCTTCGATGAAGTCAGGAACGTTGACAACAAGTCCAGTTTCCATAGTTGCTGGTTTACCAGAACCTGTAACAGTAGCACCTTTGATAGATGGTTGTGTTTCAGCAACTGTCAATTCAACAGTAGTTGGTACAGTTACACCGATTACTTCAGTTCCGTAGAATTGGATTTTCACATCAGAGTTTTCAAGGATGTAAAGCAACTCATTTTCAACATTTACGACTGGTATTTCGTATTGGTCGTAAGTTTCAGTGTTCATGAAGTAGGCAGTTTCATCCATTTTGTACAAGTATTGAGCTGGAACAGTTTCGATAATAGCTTGTTCGAATTTTTCTTCTGGACGGTAGCTTGTATCAAATGTAGAACCAGTACGGACATCACGCAATTTCATACGCATGATTGTGTTCCCTTTACCTGGTTTGTGGTGGCTAGCTTCCAAAACGCGGATCAATTTTCCGTCTGCAGTTTCAAATGTCATACCAGCTTTCAATTTGCTTGCTTCAATCATGTTTTTACCTCTTTAATAAATATTATTACTCTTCATTTTACCATAAAATCTTCTGGAAATAAAGCCAAAATAGTTATTGGGAGATGGTAGGGGAGAAAAAACCAACCTCAAGGCTGGTTTCTTTTACATATTAATCTTCTTTCAACTTCGCCAATTCCTGTGCAAGTAGTTTAAGGGCAACTTGTGGGTTGGCTTGGCCTTTGGTTGCCTTCATAAGGAATCCTGTAAAGGCCTTGTCGGCGTTACGTTTGCCTGACTTGAAGTCGGCAACAGCAGCTTCGTTATCGGCAAAGACTTGGTGGATGATTGGGATCAAGATAGCTGGATCTGAAATTTGAACCATACCTGCTTTTTCCACGTATTCACGCGCGCCACCGCCATTTTTAGCTAGATGGACAAAGACTTTCTTGGCAATCTTAGATGAAATAGTACCGTCTTCGATGATGGCAATCATTTCAACCAAGTTTTCTGGTGTCAATTCGATTTGTTCCAGTGTTTTACCTTCAGCATTCAAGAACTGAGCGACTTCCCCTTGGAGCCAGTTAGAGATTTGTTTGGCATCACCACCTAGGGCAACAGCTTTTTCAAAGAAGTCAGAAGTGACTTTATTAGCAGTCAACTGACTAGCATCGTAGTCTGATAAACCAAGGTCAGATACATAACGCGCACGACGTTCTTTTGGAAACTCTGGCAACTCAGTCCGCATTTCCTCAATCCACTCGTCTGAGATTTCAAAGAGGGGTAGGTCTGGTTCTGGGAAGTAGCGGTAGTCAGCAGCCCCTTCCTTGACACGCATGAGGATGGTTGCTTTATTCGCTTCATCGTAACGGCGTGTTTCTTGGCGGATTTGACCACCTGAGCGAAGAATTTCAGCCTGGCGTTGGACTTCGTATTCAAGACCTTTACGAACGTTTGAGAAGGAATTGAGGTTTTTCAACTCAGTCTTGGTACCGAATTTTTCTTGACCATAAGGACGAAGAGAAATATTGGCATCCACACGCATAGAACCTTCTTCCATCTTAACGTCAGAAATACCAGCGTACTGGATAACTTCCTTGAGGGCTGTCAGATAAGCGTAGGCTTCTTCTGGCGAACGCATATCGGCTTCAGATACAATCTCAATCAAAGGTACCCCTTGGCGGTTAAGGTCAACGTAAGAGTAGCCGTCTGTACCGTGGGTGTTTTTACCAGCGTCTTCCTCTAGGTGGGCGCGTTCGATACCAATTTTCTTAGTCGTACCGTCTTCTAGTTCGACTTCAATCCAGCCGTTGTAGCCGATTGGCTCATCAAACTGAGAAATTTGGTAGGCCTTTGGATTATCAGGATAGAAGTAGTTCTTGCGGTCAAAGTGCATCTTTTTGTGGATGTCCATATTGAGGGCAAGAGCAGCCTTGATACCAGCATCGACAACACCTTTATTGAGAACTGGCAGAACTCCTGGGAAAGACCAGTCAATCACGTTAGTGTTGGCATTCTGGTCATTTCCAAAGTGGGCAGAAGTAGGTGAGAAGATTTTTGAATTGGTGTTGAGCTCTACGTGGACTTCAAGTCCAATGACTGTTTCAAAGTTCATTAGTTGTTACCTCCAAAAATCACGGGTTGTTGTTTGTGGTAGTCTGTTGTCGCTTCAAAAGCAGCGGCAGCTTGGTAAATGGTTTCCTCAGAGTACTTAGGACCAATTAATTGCAGACCGACAGGGAGACCTTGAGAGAATCCAGCAGGAATCGAAATTCCAGGGAAACCTGCTAAGTTTACAGGTATGGTCAAGAGGTCAGCCAAGTACATGGAAACTGGGTCATGGTTGAGAGAATCCAAGTCATAGGCAACACTTGGAGCAGTTGGGCCCAAAATCAAGTCGTAATTTGCGAAGACTTTTTCGAAATCTTGGATGATAAGGGTACGGACCTGTCCAGCCTTCTTATAGTAGGCATCGTAGTAACCTGATGAAAGGCTGAAAGTACCTAGCATGATACGGCGTTTCACTTCTTCACCGAAACCTTGGCTACGGCTGTTTACATAGATTTCATCAAGATTAGTCGCATCTTCTGCGCGGTAGCCGTAACGGATACCATCAAAACGTTGCAAGTTTGATGAAGCTTCTGATGAAGCGATGATGTAATAAACGGCAACACCGTATTTAGAGTGAGGAAGGCTGACTTCTTCGACGATAGCACCCAATTTTTCAAAGTGTTTGGCCGCGTTTAAGATTGTTTCCTTAACCTCTGGATCGATTCCTTCGCCTAGGTATTCCTTAGGCAAAGCAATTTTCATGCCCTTGATGTCTTGGCCGATTTTTGAAGTAAAGTCGGCGATGCGGACAGGAGCAGAAGTAGAGTCTTTAGCATCTTCGCTGGCAATAGCGTTGAGCAAGAGGGCATTTTCCTTAACAGTTGGTGCGAAAGGTCCGATTTGGTCTAATGAGCTACCGAAGGCAATGAGACCGAAACGAGAAACTGTTCCGTAGGTTGGTTTGAGACCAACGATCCCGTTGAAGGCAGCAGGTTGGCGGATGGAACCACCCGTATCAGAACCAAGTGACAAGCGGACTTGTCCTGAGGCTACAGCTGCAGCTGAACCACTTGATGAACCACCAGGAACCTTGCTGTGGTCCCAAGCATTTTTAGTTGCACCGTAGTGAGAAGTTTCACCTGAACCACCCATGGCAAATTCGTCCATGTTGGTTTTTCCGACAACAATCATACCTTTAGCTTTGGCATTAGCAACGGCTGTCGCATCAAAGATAGGCTCGTAGTTGTAGAGCATTTTTGAGGCAGCAGTTGTGAGAATACCGTCTGTAGAGATGTTATCCTTAACTGCAAGTGGAATTCCTGAAAGGACATTGTCAGTGTCAATTCCAGTTTCATCAATAGCTTTAGCTTGAGCAAGGGCTTGCTCCTCAGCGATGGTAACAAAAGCGTTAATAGCTGTCTCGCGAGACTTGATATCTTCAAGCGTAGCTTGTGTCAATTCTGTTGCTGAAATTTCCTTAGAAACAAGGAGATTGTGCAACTCTTCAATGGTTTTATTGTTGAAAGTCATTAGGTATCTCCTCCATCGTCTAGGATAGCTGGTACCTTGATATAATAGTTATCTTTTTCAGGTACGTTTTTAAACAAGCGATCGCGGTCTGTTCCTTCTTCGGCCACATCAGGTCGGAGTACAGTCTTGCGGTCAGCCATAGTTGTAGTTGGTGCGACACCAGTTGTGTCAACTTCGCCTAGCAACTCAACCATGTCAACAATCTTAGACAAGGTAGTCGCAAAGGCAGCAGTTTCTTCTTCAGAGAATCTTAATTTTGAAAGATTGGCAACGTGTGTTACCTCTTCTTGCGTAATTTTCATCTTGCATCCTTTCGTGAAATGATGATTTTTAGTCTGTTCTATTTTACCATATTTTCCTATAAATAAGGGAGGGATAAGTGAAAAGAAATAGAAATTGAAAAAAATGCTAAAATCCGATATAATGGAGTGTTGAAAGGAATGGTAAAATCCAATGTAAAAATCATTCTTAGCTATCGAAACAAGAAAAATAGAGAATCAAAGAAAGAGAACTTATGAATATTCAAGAAGAAATTAAGAAACGCCGTACCTTTGCCATCATCTCCCACCCTGACGCGGGGAAAACTACTATTACTGAGCAGTTGCTCTACTTTGGGGGCGAGATTCGTGAGGCTGGTACGGTTAAAGGAAAGAAAACAGGGACTTTTGCCAAGTCTGACTGGATGGATATCGAGAAGCAACGTGGGATTTCGGTTACTTCATCTGTTATGCAGTTTGACTACGATGGCAAGCGCGTGAATATCCTAGACACACCAGGGCACGAGGACTTCTCAGAAGATACTTATCGTACCTTGATGGCGGTGGATGCTGCGGTCATGGTCGTGGACTCTGCCAAGGGTATCGAGGCGCAGACAAAGAAATTGTTTGAAGTTGTCAAACACCGTGGTATTCCAGTCTTTACCTTTATGAACAAGCTAGACCGTGACGGTCGTGAGCCACTGGACCTCTTGCAAGAATTGGAAGAAGTCTTGGGTATTGCGAGCTATCCGATGAACTGGCCAATCGGGATGGGGAAAGCTTTTGAAGGGCTCTATGACCTCTATAACCAACGCTTGGAGCTCTATAAGGGGGATGAGCGTTTTGCCAGTTTAGAAGATGGGGACAAGCTTTTTAGCAGCAATCCTTTCTACGAGCAGGTAAAAGATGATATTGAACTTTTAAATGAAGCTGGAAATGAGTTTTCAGAGGAAGCTATCCTTGCTGGAGAATTGACACCTGTCTTCTTCGGTTCGGCTTTGACAAATTTTGGTGTGCAGACCTTCCTTGAGACTTTCCTTAAGTTTGCTCCAGAACCACATGGACACAAGAAAACAGATGGCGAAATTGTGGATCCTTACGACAAGGATTTTTCAGGATTTGTCTTTAAAATCCAAGCCAATATGGACCCTCGTCACCGTGACCGCATTGCCTTTGTCCGTATCGTATCTGGTGAATTTGAGCGCGGTATGAGTGTTAACCTGCCTCGTACTGGTAAGGGGGCTAAACTGTCGAATGTGACTCAGTTTATGGTGGAAAGTCGTGAGAATGTAACCAATGCCGTGGCAGGTGATATCATCGGGGTTTACGATACAGGTACTTATCAGGTTGGTGACACTTTGACAGTTGGAAAAAACAAGTTTGAGTTTGAACCGCTGCCAACCTTTACTCCTGAAATTTTCATGAAAGTATCTGCTAAGAACGTTATGAAACAAAAATCTTTCCACAAGGGAATCGAGCAATTGGTGCAAGAAGGAGCTATTCAGCTTTATAAGAATTACCAAACAGGCGAGTACATGCTGGGAGCTGTTGGTCAACTTCAGTTTGAAGTCTTTAAGCACCGTATGGAAGGCGAGTACAATGCAGAAGTGGTCATGAGCCCAATGGGTAAAAAGACCGTTCGTTGGATTAAACCTGAGGACTTGGATGAACGCATGTCATCAAGCCGCAATATCTTGGCTAAAGACCGTTTCGACCAATCAGTCTTTCTCTTTGAAAATGACTTTGCTCTCCGTTGGTTTGCGGACAAGTATCCAGATGTAGAGTTGGAAGAGAAGATGTGACTCAGTACCAACAATTGGAACTAAAGTTCCTAATTGTTGGACGCTAGTCGCTATTTGGCGAACTAGCTAATTGCCTCACTAACTGAGTTTTACAAATGGAATTGATTTGTAAAACTCAGTGTCGTAGTTCAGTAAATTTATTTGATTGTGTAACAATCTAAGTAACTAACGAGTCTGGGACAAAAGTCTAACCTTAAATATAAAAAGCGAACAAAACAAGTTATCTGACACTCAGAATTCTGTTTTGTTTGCTTTTTTGTCTAATCTATCGATTTTAAAAACTTATAATAAAGAATTCATAAAATCAAAATCTTTTTGTCCCAGACTCTAGGCGCTCCACTAGTAAAGTTTTACGAATAATATCGATTCGTAAAACTTTACGTCGTAACTGGTAGTGAGCGGTCTAGCTAACTGCCTCACTAACTACGTTTGGCAAATAGAATCGATTGGTCAAACTACGTGTCGTAGTATAACAATCGGCTTACCTAAACGCTTCACTAGGAAAAATCCACGAATAATATTGATTCGTGGATTTTTCCGTTGTAGCAGAAAGTAGGTAGCCTAGCTAACTGCCTTACTAACTACGTTTGGCAAATGAAATCGATTTGTAAAACTCCGTGTCGTAATGTAAAAATTGTAAACCGTAATGAGACTTCATCTAAAATCTCCACTGGTATGGTTTTACGAACGAATAGGCGAAAATAATGGTTACGTAGAAACATATGATGGGAATAAAAAGAAATAAGATAAAGAGTGAAAGAAGAGAAAAAAGCGATTGTCTTAGGTGCAGATAATGCTTATATGGATAAAGTTGAAACAACAATAAAATCTCTTTGTGTTCATCATTATAATCTTAAGTTTTATGTTTTTAATGATGACCTTCCGCGAGAATGGTTCCAATTGATGGAAAAAAGACTAGAGACTTTGAATAGTGAGATTGTGAATGTTTAGATTGACAGTAGTATTCTGAAAGGTTATCGTCTCCCCTTTGAGGGACTTTCATATGCGGTTTTTTTAGGTATTTTATTCCAAAGTATGTAAGCGAGTCTCGTGTACTGTATTTGGATTTAGATATTGTTGTAAGAAAATCGATAGATGAGCTGTGGGATTTGGACTTGACGGCTATACCCTTAGCTGCAGTTAGAGATGATTTTTATACACATAATTTTAATTCTGGTGTTCTGTTAATCAACAATGGTATGTGGAGAGCAGAAAATGTCACGCAAGACCTGATTTAAGACACAAATAAAAAATCTTCCAATTCTCTGTTTCCGTGTCTGAAGGTTTCTTTTCCTTTCTGTTGATAGACTAGTAGCAGACGATTGATTTGTCTTTCAGAAAGATTAAGTTCGACACAGGCTTGTTTCTTTGTTTTCTTTCCTTGGGCAATAGCTGTTATAGTCATTTAGTTTTAACAAAGCGTTCCAAACATTCAAAAATAGTTGGGACTTCCCTTAATAAATCTGTTACTTTCTTTTTCAAGATAGCCCAAGCTTACTCAATAGGATTCAAATCTGGTGAATAAGGCGGTAGAGGTAAGAAAAAGTGTTTATCTTGGATGCAGAGTTCATCCAAAATGTTCTTGGGATCAAAACTAGCATTGTCCATGATAATAACATGAGGTGTCTTCAAAGCAGGCAGGAGTTGCGTTTT